>DXJA01000070.1 GCA_019056875.1 Candidatus Jordarchaeum madagascarense | reverse complement strand
GATTGATTTCAGGGTTTTGCCTCAACTTGATACTTTAGAAGTTTTTTCCAAGTTTTATTTTAATGTTCTAAAGCGGATCAGGTGTTTAATTGAATCAAGGAATTTCAGAAATTAATGTCATTAGAAAGGATTTCAGAAAGGTAGACATAAAATTTGCTCTAGCCTATCCTAGTGGGTACCAGGTAGGCATGTCCTGTTTAGGCCTTCACACAATATACGCTATGTTAAATACTCGCCCAGATGTGGCTTGTGAAAGGGTATTTAACTCCAAGCAAGATCGACCCCTGTCCGTAGAGTCAAGGCAACCTCTAGGAAGTTTCGATATTGTAGGTTTTTCGCTTCAATTTGAGGCAGATTACACAAATGTTTTAAGAATGATCTCAAATGCAGGCATCCCTCTCCGTTCTAGTGACCGTAGTGCAAATCATCCACTGATAATCGCTGGTGGTCCCTGCGCTCTGGAAAATCCCAAACCACTTTCGGAATATGTTGACCTTTTTCTGGTGGGTGACGCCGAACCCGTACTGGATGATTTGTTAGATACGTACCTAGAGGGGAATCTTTCTAGGGAAAACCTTGAAACATTGTCCGAATTGCCTGGCATCTATGTCCCTGAATTTTCTAAAGAGCCAGTGAAAAGAGTTTGGTGCAAAAGTCTTGAGGAGGCCTACAGACCCGTAACCCAAGTTATTCCCCAGGCAGAGGAAGGCAGTCAATTGATGCCGGTTTTTGGAAAATGTCTCCTTTTGGAGGTTTCTAGAGGTTGTGAGTGGGGATGTAGGTTTTGCTTGATAGGGTATACAGGAAGACCTATGCGGAATCTTAGTATGAAAAACGCACTGTCTACTATTGAGGAGGGTGTTGAGCGTTCTGGGGTTAGTAAGGTTACACTTATCGCGCCTTCTTTATCCGGGTATAAAGATTTGGTCGATCTTTCATGGAGTATTGTTAATTCGGATTTGGAGCTTTCGGTTTCTAGTCTTCGTGTAGATTGTGTTTCTGAGGAGTTACTGGAGGCTTTAGCCAAGGGGGGCCAGAGAACTGCCACACTTGCACCAGAGGCGGGAACCGAGAGATTAAGAGAGGTATTAAATAAAGGTTTCAGCGATGACGACATCTTTCATGCGGCGGAGATGATACAGGATAAACTCCAAAACCTCAAGATGTATTTTATTGTAGGTTTACCAACAGAAACGCAGGCGGATATCGAAGGTATGGTGAATATGGCTAATCGCATCGGGTCTCTGGGTTTTCCATCTAGAGGCATTAGATTAAGTGTGAACCCCTTTGTCCCAAAGCCCCACACGCCATTCATGTGGGACCCACAACCTTCCATAGATCAAGTACGAAAAGAAATAAAATTTGTTTCCTCAAAATTGAAAAGAAATCCGAGAATTAGTATAGAAGGTTTTGATCCCAGATGGGGTGCGATAGAAGCATTCCTCTCCTTGGGAGAGGATAACATTGGAAAAGTCATTGAGTTATCAGCGTTTTATGGGGGAGGATTGGGGGCGTGGAGACGCGCTCTAAATGAAACCAAAATCTCTATCGAAGACGTTATTGGTACTGGAAGGGACACCGAAGCGGTTTATCCATGGGATATAGTAAATGTGGGAGTTAGTAGGGAGTTTCTTCTAGCCGAGAGAGACAAGGCTTTTGGGGGAAATATTACATCACCCTGCAGTATTAAATGTTCCAAATGTGGATTAAATTGTAACTAATGTTACGAAACATTTTTTATAATGCTAGTGAAAGTTTTGAATGGGAGTATACAATGGAAATCGATAAGAAGAAATTCCGCGAGGAATACCCAAACCTATTTAAAGAAATGGACAATGAAGAAATAAAAACACCAGTACAGGGGATAAGAAGCGAAGAAACCTGTGATGTGGATATAATCAGATTAATAAGAAGATGTGATAGCGAAGAACAAGTTCTTGAAATAATCAACTACATGCTAAGAAGAGGAGAACTCTCCAAGGAATATGCAAATAACCTTCTAAAGCAACTTAAGGAGCAGGGGTTAAGATCATTTGGAAGTAAGGTCACTTGGGGGTATTTCGAAAGAGAATATCGATAAAAAGGGATAAAGAATAGAAAAGTGCGCCTTAGTACAAATCATTCTGTTCCATTGAAATCCTGTTTTTGATATAATTTATTATTCAAAAGATTTAGAAGAGTATTAGAACATTAAAAATAACTAAAATCAGATGCAAACAATTTTTAATTTATTGAAGTGGGCACAACAAAGTTATTAGGGTAGTAAAAACAAATTGCTCAAAGGTGTGGAAAATGTTGGTGGGAATTATAGGCAAACCTAATTCGGGAAAAACAACCTTCCTTAACGCAGCCGCTCTAACCGAGTATAAGGTAGCAGAATATCCCTTTACAACCATAGACGCCCAACAAGGCACAGGATATGTTCGAATAGACTGTGTATGCAAAGAACTGGGGGTGACAGACAAACCCAAAAATTCTATGTGCATAGACGGCATACGCTACATACCAGTAAACCTGCTCGACGTCGCGGGACTAGTGCCCGACGCTTGGCAGGGACGCGGATTAGGAAACCAGTTTCTAGATGACCTCCGACGGGCCGACGCATTGATTCATGTGGTTGACACATCAGCATCAACGGATATTGAAGGAAAACCCATCGAACCAGGAACAGGAGACCCAGTGAAGGATGTAGAATTTCTTGAAAGAGAAATTGCGATGTGGTTCAAACAGATCATAACGCGTGAATGGCCAAAATTAAGCAGAGAAGTAGAAGTGGCAAAGGGAAAGCTGGATGAACTTTTAATAGACAGATTGTCAGGATTAGCTATAAAGAGACAGCACATAAAAATAGCTTTACAAAACTTGAAACTAAATCAAGATAAGCCCAAATCTTGGAGCGAAGAAGACCTGTACAGTTTTGCACATGAATTACAAAAAGCTGCAAAACCGATGCTAATATGTGCAAACAAAATAGATCGAAAAACTTCGGCACAAAATCTAGAAAAACTGGAGAAAAAAGGAAAAGTGGTACCGGCCAGCTCACTTGCAGAATACATGCTCAGAAAACTAGCTGAAGAGGGAGCAATAGAATACAGACCCGGCGATTCCGAGTTCAAGGTATTAAGCCCGAATAAAATTCCCGACAAACAGAAAGATATCTTAGAAAAAATAAGTGAAGAAATACTAAGCAAGTACGGCTCCACAGGAGTACAAGAAACCCTCAACCAGACAGTTTTCGGAATACTCAACATGATAGCCGTGTACCCTGTGGAAGATGTAAACAAATACAGCGACCATAATGGAAACGTTCTGCCAGACGTTTACCTAATACCCAGAGGTTCAACGGCAAGAGAGTTAGCCTACTTAATACACACCGACCTCGGCGAAACCTTCATCAATGCAGTAGACGCAAAAACAGGGAAGACCTTGTCGGGGAACGCAGAATTAAACGATAAAGATATAATAAGAATAGTAGCCGCCAAAGGTCAAAAATAAACAGCACCCTAAAGATAATTAATTTAGAAATCTAAAAAATGAAGAGGAAGGCACATTGACTAAAAAAACAAAATGTTCACGGTGTAATGGAACCGGAAAAATATTGTGCAATACATGTGGAGGACGTGGAATAACCGATCCTTACACAAGAATAATTTGCAAAAGCTGCTGGGGCACTGGTAAAATCACCTGCCCCGATTGCCAAGAATAAGGTTAGAAACACCCGAAGAACCTAATAATAAACGAAATAAAAAACTGAAATCTCCTAATGCTCTCAGGTTTCAGAGAGATTTATCGTTTTCAAAATACAACTCAAACAATTATATTTGCTTTTATTTTATAATACACTAAGAGTTTACAAAAAGTTTTAATTCTAAATCGAATCCATACCTAAACGAAAAAAAAAAAAGAAAATGAGATGAGAAGCAAAGATGACGAAAGTAGTGATAGTGGGCGCCGGAGCTGCCGGCACAACTGCTGGACTGTGGGCTAAAAAAACTGATAGAAAATGTGACGTTGTTATAATAAACCGTGAACCGTACCCAGAGTATTCTAGATGCGGATTACCTTACACAATTTCCAAAGTTATACCAGAATTTCTTAATCTCATGGAACATGACCCAGCATGGTATGAAAACTTCGCAAAAATAGACCTCAGACTGGAAACCGAAGTAACAGATGTTGATCCTAAGGCTAAAACAGTGAAGACAAAAAACATTAAAACCGGCAAAGAAGAGACCATAAATTACGACAAACTAGTTATTGCTACTGGTTCCCACCCCGCAGCACCCCCCATAGAAGGAGCCCAAGAAAAGAAAGGAATATATTTCCTCAGAACCCTTCAGGATGCGATGGACATAGAAGACGCGGCCCAAAAAGCAAAAACCGCAGTGGTAATAGGTGCGGGGCTTATCGGTGTTGAAGCCGCAGAAAATCTTGTGGAAAAAGGACTAAAAGTAGCCATAGTAGAATTTCTACCCAGTTTAGTGCCACTAATGATAGACCCAGATATGGCGGAACTCGTAGAAGAGGAAATGAAGAAGCACGGAATGGAAGTATACACTAATACCGCGGCAAAAGCGGTACTAGGCGGGGAAAAGGTAGAAAAAGTATTGATCGAAAACCGTGAAACAAAAGAAACAAAAGAATTACCGGCAGACATTGTGCTAATAGGCGCCGGCGTAAGACCCTACACGGATATGGCTCAAAAAGCAGGAGTAGAACTAGGAACCACCAAATACATCAAAGTAAACGAAAAATGCGAAACCAACATCCCAGACATCTACAGCGCAGGAGACTGCACAGAATACCCAGATTTTGTAACAGGGGAAGCAGTACCACAAGGAATGGGAACTATTGCTGTTAGAATGGGTAAGGTGTGTGGTATTAACGCTGTGGGCGGGGAAGCCAAGATGCCTCCCGGTGTCCTTTTAACACGAATAACAAAAATTTTCGACATACATCTTGCTGCTGTTGGTCCCACCCTAAATCAATTTGAAAGAGCCGGGATTAAACCTGTGGTTGGTAAGATTACCGGTTCTTCCAAGCCCGAGTATTTCCCTGGCGGCAAGTTAATTAGAATCAAGATTTTCTCCAACGAAGAGGGCAAGATTCTCGGAGCTCAGATTGTGGGTTATGAGGATGTGCATCAGAAAATTAATGTGATTGCAGCGGCTATGCAATCAGGCATGTCTATCTATGAACTAGAGTGGCTAGAGACCTGTTATGCGCCAGCGAGCTGCCCAACATGGGATGTTCTAACTCTGGTAGCAGAACCAGTTATCAAGAAGATTGCTAGGAAAAAATAATCATTTCCTATCTTTTTTAATTTCCTTTTTTACACTTGTTTTTCAGGCTACAATGTTTTTGGATAAACTTTAAATGTGAATGTTTCTTTAATTCATTTGTTAATTTTGGAGGAATCTAAGAATGCCTGGTTCTCATGGTAGTCTAACAAAAGCAGGAAAAGTTCGTAGTCAGACCCCGAAAGTTGAGGCCAAAGAGAAAAAAACGCCCATACCGATAATCAGGAATCGACGTAACTACGTTAAGAGGATAGTTAACGAAAGAATCGCTGGCCAACAAGGTGGCGCGTTAGCAAAAAGGGGAAGAGGCCGCAGGTAAAACTAAAAATTGATTAAAATCATTTTTCTTGTCAAGATTTCTACTTAGATTTATTCTATTTCTATTACTTTTCGGAACAGTTATTCAAACTTTAGAATTAAAAAAGTTTAGAGAGCCTTGTGTGGAAAAGGGCGGGTATAGATTACGATTGAAGGCTTTTTAAAGAGATTTAATCCTAATACATGGTAATTTGAGGTTTTCATCTTTTGAGATATTTGATGTATTTCTACTTTTTAGAAAAACGGTTATTTCGGGTTGTAAAACTGATTATGATTTTTAGTAATATTTTTAAT
>DXJA01000069.1 GCA_019056875.1 Candidatus Jordarchaeum madagascarense | reverse complement strand
TATATAACTACTGTTAGAAAGTATGTTTGTCATACAAATAAACTAATCTTTTGTAATTCTTCAAGAAAACGATTTTGATTCCTGATTGGAGTAGCAATTTAAAAATAAAAATTCAGCAACGATAAAAATTTATACGAGTATAAAGAAAAACCTATCATTCGATATTCGCAGAGGTATTTTAAGAATGGGTGAAGAATCGAGTTCACGGAACCGGTTAATAGATGAGCTGTTAACAACATTCGTGAGTATTCTACTCATAGTGGCTTTCATATTGGCTTGGCTATATAACCCGTTTTATATTACTTATATCCACCAAATACAGTCATTTGGTTGGATGAGCTGGGTTTATCCAATATCTTTCGAACTGACACGCAATATCGCATGGACAAACTGGTTATTCAACCCCACAGGAATAGACATGATAAAACACACTGCATGGACATTGTGGGCATACAACCCCGCAATCCTAATAACATCTCTTATCATTGGAATTATCCTATTAATTATATTTAGTATCTTTGGCCGGCTGCCCATGCGCACCTTTAAAGAGAAGGGTGGCGTCCCCCCCGGAAAACGCTATCTTGAGACCACAAAACTCGTTGATAGCGGAGTATACGCCGTTATTCGCCATCCACAGTACACTGCCGGAGCAATATTGCACCTCATACCCATTTTTCTAGGATTGCATTGGTTGCTAGTGTTAATTGCGATAGCTTGCATACCGGTATGGTATTGGTTTGCAAGAGGAGAAGACAAGATCAATATCGAAAAGTTTGGCGGCGACTATAAACGCTATATGCAACGGGTGCCCGCGATGAACTTCGTGGCGGGACTAATACGGCTACGACGAAAAAAGAAATAATATTAGAAAAAAATGGAAATTAATCATGTAAAATTTTTGAGAGGTGAAATGATGATGAATGGAAAATGGACAGAGGGTTCACTATTCTTCATTGCTGGCGTTTTACTAGTTTCAACACCTATATTGTCATTTCTTGTACTGAACTCTTCTACTACCGATTTGGCAACGTATTTTGGAGGATTAATTTGGTTATACAACCCTATCCTATTTGTAGTGCTACAGTATTTAGGGTGGATAATTTGGGTTTATAATCCTCTAGCTATTGATTTAGCACGGTATTTCGGATGGTTAGCGTGGTTGTATAATCCTTCCTTACTAGAGGTTCTAAGATACTTTTATTGGCAAATCCTTATTGTCGGTATTGCCTTACAGTTTATTACCATGAGCACACTTAGAAGAAAGGGCGGAGTGCAAAAAGGAAAAGACTACACTAAAACCACCACCCTCGTGGAAAGCGGAATCTACTCAGTTGTTCGACATCCACAGTTTCTGGGTTGGATGTTAATTTACTCAGCATTTATTTTCCTGGTTCCACATCCCTTAATCTTCATTGTTGGAATTACAGGCATGGTATGCGTCTATCTGATCACGAGAATAGAGGATAAATTCAATGTGGAAAAGTTTGGCGAAGCCTACGTGCATTATATGCAATCAGTGCCGAGGGTGAATTTCTTGGTTGGGTTAGTACGGTTGCTTCGACGTTAAGAGAATAAATAAAAACGATAAAAATTTACAATAATTGAAAAAAACTATTCGAGAAATATTAAAAGACGCTCCATGAGATGTAGGGAGATGTAAGAATGAGTGAAAAATCTAAAGTTAAATTTTTTGTTGATTATGTTCTATCAACCTTGTGGGTATATTGCTATTCTTTTCCTTCATATTGGCCTTTGTATATAACCCTGGGTTTCTCGATCAGATAAAGAACTTTGGATGGATAAGCTGGCTATACCCTGCTACGTTCGAACTGATACGCTATATTGCATGGACAACCTGGTTATACAACCCCGCTGCCCTTGAACTGATACGGTACACTGCTTGGACAATATGGGTATACAATCATGTGGTCCTTGAACTGTTATATTATATGGGATATATTTTATGGGCGGTAGGTATTATCCTCATATTACTGCCTATCTTTGCTTTTCACAGAAAGGGTGGAGTGCCAAAGGGAAAAGTCTATTATGATACTACAGTTCTCGTGGAAAGCGGAATCTACTCTGTTGTTCGGCATCCGCAATATACGGGTGTAGCAGTATTGTGCTTAGTACCGATTTGTCTTGGCGTGTATTGGTTGCTCGCGCTAATTGGGATTACGTGCATGGTAATATGCTACTGGTTCACAAGACTAGAAGATAGGGGCAATGTTGAAAAGTTTGGCGAAGCCTATGAAAACTATATGCAACGGGTGCCCGCGATGAATTTTCTGATTGGAGAAGATGATATATTTCAGTCCAACTTTTCAATTACCTACCCTGGTGTTGTAAGGGCTTGGCATAAGCATACTAGGGGACAAGTCGATTATTTTGTAGTTATTAGAGGGGGAATAAAAATCTGTGCATACGATGATAATAAAAAAGAAATCGATGAAATAGTCTCAACAGGGGAAAATATACAAGTTGTAAGAATTCCAGGCCACTATTGGCATGGTTTTAAAGTAATAAGCAGTGAGCCCGCAATTCTGATCTACTTCGTCAACAAGCTGTACAACTATGATAACCCAGATGAGCTTAGAAGACCTTGGAGTGATCCTTCAGTAATACCCAAAAAGATAAATGGGAGAGATGATGACCTAAGATGCAACAAACCTTGGGACTGGCTCTACAAACCATTCAAATAATGAACTGCGAAAAATCCCAAAGAAAAAATGACATGAATTTTGTCCCAAAATCTCAATCTCATATCATGTTTCCTAACAATTTCTTCTTTCTTTTAGTGGTGTTTTCACTTCAACTCCGCTAAGGCCTTCCCTGAGGTGGTTTAGCAGGGCCTGTTGTAGACCATGCTATTTAACCCAACTTACTTAAGGGCAGTGGGTAGGGTTTACGCCGCCACTTGCTTGAGCATGGCTTTGGCGCAGTCTAACAAAAATATTTAAGAATTATAATAAACCGTAATTCAACATGTTGAAGAGTAGGTGAACAAAAATTATAAGACTAGAGACCAAAGAAGGTGGCTGAAAAAGAAGCTACAAAATTGATTTCTTTGAGCTAACCACGATTTCAACTGGGATAGTACTAAAAGGTGTTCTCGATGAGAGTTTTGGTAACCGGTGGTGCCGGTTTTATCGGAAGTAACTTTATTCGTTGCATTCTTAATAATCATGATTATGATGTTGTTGTCTTGGACAAACTGACCTACGCTGGTAGATTGGAGAATCTAGAAGATGTGATTGATAATATAGTATTTATTAAGGGTGATATCTGTAATGAGGATGATTTAAAAAAGGTGGAAGCTTGTGATGCCATTATTAACTTTGCTGCTGAAACTCATGTCGACCGGTCTATCCTTGATTCTGGAATCTTTGTAAAAACAGATATTCTCGGAACTTTTAATCTTTTGGAACTCTCCCGAAAGTTAGACATACCCTTTATTCAAATATCAACGGACGAGGTCTACGGGAGCATAATGGAGGGTTCTTTCAAAGAGGAGGACGCTTTGGACCCTTCTTCCCCTTACTCATCTAGCAAGGCTGGCGCTGATTTACTGGTTAGGGCGTACTACAAGACCTATGATTTACCTGTAATGATAACTCGTAGCTCAAACAACTTTGGGCCATATCAGTATCCCGAAAAAATTATTCCCCTTTTTATCATAAACGCCTTGCAAAATAAACCACTGCCCCTATACGGGGACGGCGGAAACGTTAGAGACTGGATATACGTTTTGGATAACTGTGAAGCAATCGACCTTGTTCTCCATAAGGGAAAGAATGGCGAAATTTATAATGTGGGAGGAGGAAACGAAAAAACAAATTTGGAGATAACCAACATAATTTTGGAGGAGTTAAAGAAGCCAAAGAGCCTAATAAAATTTGTAAAAGATAGACCTGGTCATGATCGTAGATACTCTTTAGACTGTACGAAAATAAAAAAGCTGGGTTGGGAACCTAAACACGAATTCGAGGGAGCCTTAAAAAGTACCATAACTTGGTACAAGGAAAACCAGTGGTGGTGGAAACCACTCACAAACTGATCAAATATAACTATATGACCCCAACTTAGTTTACCCATTATCGCTGTTATTGTTTGTTTGAGTTAGATTTTAAATCGGATGCCCAAAAATTAAAATAAAGTGAACTGTATGATAAATGGCTCAATAATTAATTATAATAAAATTTTGTGGTGATACTCATGAAGGGGTTATTATTAGCTGGTGGGTATGGAACACGTTTGAGACCTATCACGTACACTGGAAATAAGCACACATTGCCTGTGGCAAACAAGCCAATAATTCTCTACGGGTTGGAGCACCTAAAAAACGCGGGTATAAAAAATATCGGGATAATCCTAGGTCCTATAAAAGAGGGGGTGAAAGAGTTAATCGGAGACGGTTCCAAATTTGGTGTTAGAGTTACCTACATCGAGCAAAACGAACCGAGGGGATTGGCCCACGCGGTTAAAGTTTCTCAGAATTTCCTTGACGACGATCCCTTCGTAATGTATCTAGGCGATAACCTCCTCAAGAGCGGAATAGGTCCCCTCTTAGACGATTTTAAAAAGACTAATCCAGCGGCAGTTATAGCCGTTTCCAAAGTGGAGAACACTCAAAGATTCGGAATCGTGGAGATGGAAGACAACAAAATAATTCGACTAGTTGAAAAACCCAAATCTCCAAAAAGCGACCTAGCTCTGGTTGGAGTATACCTGTTTAGCCCCTCAATTTTTGAAGCAATTGAAAAAATTAAACCGTCCTGGAGAAATGAACTAGAAATCACTGACGCTATCCAAGAGTTGGTAAACGCCAAACAAGAAATTCATGTTCACTTCGTTTCCGGCTGGTGGAAAGACACCGGAAAACCAGAAGACCTACTAGAAGCAAACCAGCTAGTCTTAAACGACCTTGAACCAAAAAACGAAGGAGAAATCCTTGAAAATGTCATAATTCAAGGAAACGTAAGAATTGGAGCGGGTACAATTATAAAAGAGGGATGCTGTTTAAGAGGACCAATAATCATCGGAAACAATTGCAAAATAGGCCCCAACACCTACATAGGCCCCTACACCTCCATCGGAGACAATGTAACCATAAGCGGAGGCGAAGTAGAATACTCCATAGTCATGCCAGAAACAACCATCAACTGCGAAAAAAGAATCATAAACAGCCTAATCGGTAGAAACGTATCAATAATCTCTTCAAACAAGAGCATACCCCCCGGCCATAAACTAATTATAGGCGACCGATCTTTCGTAAGCTTATAAAAAATTGATGTGTTCCCTTCTAATCAGAAAATTTTTCGTTGAACAGCCTAGGCCAAAATCTCACCATCACTTTTAAGCCGATTTATGAGCATTCCTCTTTTAATACAGGGTATAATTATGCGTTGCTCTAGGCGGGTTTGTATAATAGTACTTATGTTTTGCCTCTTTTCCCTATATGACTACTACATTTGGAGTAGCCATTTTGAGCTGGTTTCCCATTTGGAGTTGCATTAAAATGAAAAAGATATTATTCCAGACATTTTTTAAAAATGTTTGCCGCAAACAGATAAAATTAATAACGTTTTAGCGAAGGTATGTTAGTTATAATTTGTAAATATGTGGTATGCGAATTTGAAAGTCTTGGTAATTGGTCTGGATGCGGCAACATGGAATATTCTTTTACCCCTTGTGGAGCAAAAACAGTTACCAAATTTTAGAAAGCTTATGGAAAAAGGCGTCTGGGGGGATTTGCAGAGTACGTATCCCTTTACAACTTCCCCTGCGTGGAAGTCTTATTCCACCGGTAAGAATCCTGGAAAGCTAGGTCTGTATAGTTGGTGCAGATTCGATATTAAAAATCTCGAATTAACCGTAACGGCTTCTGATCCTTTTCGAAGTAAGGAAATTTGGGATTATTTAGACGAGCATGGTTTAAATTCGGGGATCATAAACCTTCCCCTCTTATGCCCTCCAAGAAGAATCAGAGGCTTTATTGTTTCGGGGTTCCCCATGTCTGATTCCGCGAATTATACCTTTCCGGAGGATCTGAAAAAGACTCTTGTCGAAAAGTTTGACTATAGAATAAATCCTAGCGAATACACTCTTGACCCCAAGCAACAATTACCTAGAAAAGATAGATTAATTCTTGAGGTAGAGGAACTTATTAAAAAAAGGTTTGAAGTAACACGGTATCTACTTCAGAGTTACTCGCCTGATTTTCTTCACACAACCATCTTTTACACCGACGCCATCCAACACTTTTTCTGGAAGGAAATGGAAAATAGGGAGGAAAGATTTGGTGGGGTTATTGAAAAAATTTGGAAAATAATTGATTCGGAAATCGGAAAGTTATTCAATCAACTTGAGGAGGATACCAACGTTTTGGTAATTTCCGACCATGGTTTCGTTGGTTTAAAAGCAACATTCTCCCCGAATAGATGGTTCTGGGAGAAGGGATACTTGAACCTATCCGTTTTTAATATTCTACTAACCACTCTCCGGTTGTACAACAAAAAAACATCGCATATTATCCGCCAATTGGGTTTAGATAAAACAGTAAGGCGAATCGTATCCAAGGAAAAGCTAATGAATCTACAGCAGAAGCTGATTCCGCGAGAGGTTTCAAGTCCAAATTTGATAAAGCAGGTAGATTGGAGTGCGACAAATGCAATTACTGTGGGAGAATGCGGTGTATTCCTAAATCCAGAACTTGACCCGAAAGAATACGAAATACTAAGCACACAACTAATCAAAGAAATAAAAATGATAAAGAATCCACAAACGGGGGAAAACCTAGTAGCCGATGTTAAAAGGAAGGAGGAAATATACCACGGAGACCATCTAGAGTTAGCACCAGACCTAGTGATAGTACCAAACGACGGATACAGAATATACGACAGCCTAATGAGAAGCAGCTGGGACTACTCAAAAAACCTTTGGTCAGCATACCACACACTTCAAGGCATATTTATAGCACATGGTCCAGATATTAAAGAGGCGGGCAGGGTGGAAAACGCAAAAATTTACGACATTGCTCCCACAATACTTCACATGTTTAATGTACCAATACCTAGAGACATGGATGGCAGAGTCCTGACCGAAATATTTCACGAAGATTCGGAATTGGCCAAAAAACAGATTTTGTACCAAGATGCGGAAACCGAAAAAATCCTCATAAAAGAAAAAATCAGAAAATTAAGGGGAGACTAAAAAAGATATAAAACTGAAACACCAATTCTGAATTCATAAAATAAATTGTTCAATTACTATTTCAAAAGGGCATCTATACTTTTTTTGGATGTTTACAGATTTGAAGTGAAAATTTTAAATAGGCTAAAGCGTCTTAGTGTTAATTAATTATAATTAATTAACGGTGTTTAAAGTGTCTGAAAAGGATAAGAAATTTACCACGGTTTCAATACCTACACCACTCTTTAAGAAAGTACAAGAAAGAATTAAAGACACTGGTTTTACATCGGTTTCCAGCTACGTAACATATGTGCTTCGTGAAATCGTAGCAGAAGGAGAGGAAGAAGAAGGAGAGCCGTTCACCAAAGAGGATGAGGAGAGAGTAAAGGACAGACTCAGAGCCCTAGGATACCTGGGCTAAACCAATTCCAATTAAGAAGGTTCTACAATGTCAAAACCTCACGGTGGAAAACTCGTAAATCGGGAAATAGCAGAACACAAAAAAGAAAAAATCTTAGAACAAGCAATGGAACTCCCCACCCTAAACATAAATGAGGGACTAGCCAAGGACGCAGAAAACATTGCTAAAGGAGTATTCAGCCCCCTAGAAGGATTTCTCTTGGAAGAGGACTATTCCAACATTCTGGATGAGAAAAGATTAAACAGCGACTTGCCCTGGACACTGCCCATAATTTTGGATACTTCGAATAGTTCTAAAATAGAAATCGGCGAAACAATTAACCTCTCATACGAAAACCAGCCCCTAGCATTAATGAAAGTAGAAGAGATATACCATTTTGACAAAAAAGAATTCGCCCAGAAAGTTTACGGAACCCTAGACACCAAACATCCAGGCATTGCCAAATTAATGGATATGGGAGACACGTTGTTCGGTGGAAAAATTGAACTTATAAACGAGTTGAAAAACCCCTTCTCAAAATACAATTTAAGACCACTGGAGACCAGGATACTATTCAAGGAAAAGGGGTGGAGAACCATAGTCGGATTCCAAACCAGAAACGCTCCCCATCTAGGACACGAATACGTACAAAAAACGGCCCTAACCTTCGTTGACGGAGTATTTATCAACCCGGTCATCGGAAAAAAGAAGGAGGGCGACTTCCGAGACGAAGTCATACTAGAAGCCTACAATACCCTGATAGAAAACTATTATCTCAAAGACCGTGCAGTTATGAGCATCCTACCATTTGAAATGAGATACGCTGGGCCCCGAGAAGCAATATTCCACGCCATTGTAAGGAAAAATTTCGGATGCACCCACTTCATAGTAGGAAGAGACCACGCGGGAGTAGGCGACTTCTACCCACCATACGCGGCACAAGATATATTCGACGAATTCCCAGACCTAGGAATAATTCCCTTGTTCTTCAAGGCTTTCTACTACTGTAAAAAATGTGGCGGCGTTGTAAACGAAAAAACTTGTCCTCACGAGCAGGAACACTGCATAAAATTCAGCGGAACAAAAATACGTGAGATGCTTATCAAGGGACAGCATCCTCCAAAGGAGATGATGCGTCCAGAGGTTGTTGACATAATTCTGCGTTCAGGAAACCCATTCGTGGAGTGAAGACCAGATGCGGGGCTCAGAACCTGAAGACCCAGCTATAAATCGTGTTAAGAAACACGAAAAGGGATTAATAATACACCACTGGGACACAGATGGTATATCTTCAGCAACACTATTTCTGGAATACTTGAAAAAAATAAAGAAAGAATTGCTTATTGAAAACTATACACCAATTATTGGAAACTACTTTCTCGAAGACGGTGAAATAAATAGAATAAGCTCACAAAACTATGATTTCATAATAGTGGCCGACATAAGTTTTCCAAAAAACAACGTTCTAAAACTAAAAAATACTTCAAAAGCAGAATTATTTTATTTCGACCACCACTTCCAAGAAAAAATTGAAGAGATCTATCACTTTAACCCCATAATTGAGGGAAAAAATGGTGAAAAATATCCCTCAACATCCTGGATTGTCAACAACTATTTGGGCAACCCGTTAAACCTACCAGCGGTGCTCGGTGCAGTAGGAGACCACGAAACCAAACTCAAGAACAAAAAAAAGATCTACAAAGCAATAACTGAATTTACAGAAAAGTTGGGATTTTCCTTTGACCATCTTCTAAGAATGTCTGAACTAATAGACTCCAATTACAAAGTAGGAGACCGAAACGGAGTACTCGAAGCACCATTCGTATTATTGAAAAATGATCCAAAAGAAATCTTGAACCATTCAACGTGGAACCAAAATCTTGAAAAACTGAGAGACGATGTAGAGAAACAAACCAGTAAACCGCCGACCCGCACAGAGGGTAAAATTCTAATCTGGGACATAAATACGCCCTACAACACCACATCCACCATCACAAGGCGACTCGCCTGGAAGAACAGCCACAACATAGTGGTGATTGTGAATAAGGGCTGGTTCCCGGATCGGGATCAAGTATACATAAGAACCGGGAACAGTTTTTTTGATTCCAAAGAAATAATAGACTTTGCTAGAAGTCTAGGATACAGCGCTGGCGGTAAAAAAGAGGTGGTTGCGGCGATTGTGCCCAAAAGTGAAACGAAAAAATTTTTAGAATTAATATTAATGAAATTAGGAGCGAATCGATAAAAATGTCAAAGAAAGTATTAATTATAGGATTGGACTGTGCAGCTCCACAACTGATTTTCGAAAAATTTCTAGATAAACTACCCAATCTTAAGAAAATGATCAATCACGGGGTTCACGGCAAACTAAAGAGTTGCATCCCTGCAATAACCATTCCCGCCTGGATGGTTATGATGACAAGCAGAGACCCCGGAACAATAGGATTATACGGATTTAGGCACAAAAAAGGCTACTCTTACGACGTGTGGATAGCCAGCTCCAAATCCATAAAACACAAAACCATCTGGGACATTATATCCGAAAAAGGACTCAAATCCTGTGTAGTGGGTGTGCCTCCCAGCTATCCACCCAAGCCAATTAATGGATGTATGATTTCCTGCTTCATAACCCCAGACGCCACTAAGGATTACACCTCTCCCCCGGAGTTAAAGAAAGAACTAGAGGAACAGTTCGGAGAATACATGTTTGATGTAGAGTTCAGAACAGAGGAAAGAGATGAAGTCTTAGAAAAAATATACCAGATGACCAAACAACACTTCGCAGTGATAAAGTATCTAATACAAAAAAAGGAGTGGAATCTCTTCGCTTTTGTAGAAATAGGTTTAGACCGAATACACCACGCCTTCTGGAAGTTTTTCGATACAGAACACCCAAAATACGTTCCCAACAACAAATACGAAAATGTAGGTAAAGAATACTACAAGTATCTCGACAAGGAGATTGGTGAACTACTAGACATAATAGACGACGAAACAGTGGTGCTAGTAGTTTCAGACCACGGTGCCAAAGGAATGAAGGGAGCCTTCTGCATCAATCAGTGGCTTATGCAAGAAGGATACCTAAAACTAAAAAGTGAACCAGAAAGAGGCGCTAGGCTAGAAGAATCCATGATAGATTGGAGCAAAACCAAAGCATGGGGCTGGGGCGGCTACTACGCCAGAATATTCATAAACGTCGAAGGCAGAGAACCCCAAGGAATAGTACCCCCTGAAGACTATGAAAAAACACTAGAAGAATTAACCGAAAAACTAAAACAGATTAAAGGACCCAACGGGGAAAAGCTTGATAATAAGGTTTACAATCCAGAAGATATCTACGAAGAACTCAATGGAAATTACCCCGACCTAATAGTCTACCTCGACGATTTATACTGGAGATCCGCGGGAACCGTCGGATACGATACCCTATACCTGTCAGAAAACGACACTGGACCGGATGACGCGGTACACTCCGAGTACGGAGTATTCATCCTCTACGATCCAACAAAAGAATCTGGCACAGAACTTGAAAACCTTAACATTCTTGACATAGCCCCCACAGTTCTAAGCATCCTAGATGTGCCAATTCCAAAAGAGATGCTAGGCAAAACTATAAATTGGTGATAGATATGAGAAAAGGGTTCGGAGTTTGGCTCACCGGTATTCCGGCAAGTGGTAAAACCACCATTGCACGAGCCCTAGAAACAGTTTTAAGGGAAAACGGTTTAAATGTGGAAGTTCTTGACGGGGACGAGGTGAGAAAAAACCTAAGTCCCGACCTGGGATTCACAAAAGAGGATCGAGAGACCCACGCCAGAAGAGTAGCCTATGTTACCAAACTTTTGGTGAGAAACGGGGTAGCCGTGATTGTAGGCCTAATCTCACCCTTCAGAAACTTCCGGGAACATGCCCGAAAACAAATAGGTAACTTCGTAGAGGTCTGGGTAAAATGTCCCGTAGAAGAGTGCATGAAACGAGATCCTAAGGGCTTGTACAAGAAGGCGATAAATGGGGAAATAAACGACTTGACTGGAATTCAGGACCCTTACGAAGAACCATTAAATCCTGAGGTCACAGTAGACACGTCAAAGGAAAGCTTGGAGGAAAGTGTAAACAAAATACTCCGAAAATTGGAGGATTTAGGATACATCAACCCCAAAAAAACTAACTGATATAAAAATCTTCAACCATGTTTCTTTCCCGTTTCAAATGAATCCTAGCTTTCTGGTAATTAGACAGCCTTAGTTCCTAAGAAAGGGTTTCCATAATTCGGTTAATCTTGCTCTCCAGGCAACTGATATAGAGCTATTTTAAAGACTATTAATAACAGCCATAGGTATCAAATATAGGAATAGTTTATTAACACATTTGAACTAGATTTTCGGCAAAGGTCTTCTAATCGGTTGAAAAAGGGGCGTAGATAGAGTTGAGAGCTTTAATACCTGCGGCGGGGCGTGGAACACGTCTAAGACCGCAAACAAACACGAAACCCAAATCTTTACTCCGTGTGGCTGGCAAACCCATAATCGGGCACATTCTAGACAATCTGAAAACAACGCCAATCCAAGAAGTAATAGTAATCCTCGGCTATATGAAGGAGCAAATCACAGACTACCTCCAAAAGAACTATTCAAACCGATTCAAATTTATTTTTGTCGAGCAAGAGCCCCGCCTCGGACTGGGACACGCGGTCTATGTGGCGAAAGAACAGGCAATAGACCAACCTTTAATGATTCTTCTAGGAGACATGATATTCCTACAAAAATACAAGGATATGCTTCAAAAACACAAGGAAAACGGAGAATGTGTTGCTTCAATAGGAGTAAAAGAAGTTGATCAGCCTCAACACTATGGAAACGTGAAAATAAAAAATGGCACCATAACCAAACTCGTCGAAAAGCCTGCCAACCCCCTATCAAACCTGGCAATATCCGGAGTCTACATCATAAATGACACTCGACAACTCTACAAAGCTTTGGAACAATTAGTGGGGAAAGAACCACAAACCGGGGAAGAATACCAGCTAACAGACGCCCTACAAAAAATGATTGACCGGAAATCACATCTCAAAACCTTCAAAGTTGAAAAATGGTACGACTGTGGAAGAAAGAACACCCTACTTGAAGCAAACCAAATAATACTCCAAGAAAAACACCACAATCACACAAAACTAACACATAGCCAACCAATAAACACCGTAATAATTCCGCCCATAGCAATAGCAGAAGAATGCCAAATCGAAAACTCCATAATAGGGCCATACGTGTCAGTAGCCGAAAACTCAGTAATAAAAAACTCAATAATAAAAAACACCATAATCGGATCACACGCACAAATAGAAAACACCAACCTAACCAACGCCCTAATAGGAGAGGAGGCAGTCGTTAAAGGAACCTTACTAGAACTAAACGTAGGCGACCACGCGGAAATACAAATAAAATAGAACATAATAACAAAACAATTAACTGCAAAAAGAAAAAAACCCTAAAAAACTATCACCATACCTTATTACAGTCAATCCTATGAGAAGGGAGCCTTCTTCTAAGAGTGATGAATTAATTCGTTTCGCCTCGAGCGTATATTTTTGAAATGAAAATTTTTATAAAAACAGCACTGGGTTGAAAAATGACAAGCATGGAAATCATAGTTATCGGAAACGAGGTGCTTGCAGGAAGAGTTCAGGATACCAACAGTAACTACATTTGCAACCAGGTAACAGCACTGGGAATAGAAGTAACACGCATAACCACGATACCCGATGACCTTAAAACAATAGTAACAATACTGAAAGAAGCAATCAAGCGGAAACCCGACTTCATAATAACAACCGGAGGGCTAGGCTCAACATATGATGATATGACTCTAAAAGCTATATCAAATGCTGTAAACCAGCCCCTAGAAATCAATCAAAACCTTTTAGAAGACTTGGAAAAGAAATTCGAATATATACACCAGCTGGGAAGAGCAAAGCACAAAAAAATGACACAGGAAAGGAAAAAACTAGCCTACATCCCCCGAGGCAGCCAGATTTACCTAAACCCCGTAGGACTAGCGCCAGCAACACTAGTTAAAATAAAAGAAACAAAAATAATAAGTCTCCCTGGATTCCCACAGGAAGTAAAAGCCCTCTTCGAAAAACATCTAGCTCCACTCCTCAAAAAAATAGTCAAAAACCAGTATTCAGAAGAATGCATAATGACCGAAGGACTAATCGAATCAGACCTCTCCCTCCTAATAGACCAAGTTAGAGAAAAACATCCTCAAGTATGGATAAAAAGCCAACCCTACCGGGATGTGAGAATCCGAACAGAAATATTCCTCACAGCACGAGGAGAAGAAGCGCACAAATTTGTCCAAACCGCCAAAAAAGAACTAGAAAAAAAAATAACTAAATCAAAAGGAAAAATAATCAAAGAAACCCAAAACCACTAAAAAAAATAACCACAAAAACCTTAGGTAAGCCCCTTACCCGAAAAATAAACTTGATTCTCCTGCTTTAGTTTACTCTGGTGGTTAATCTGCTCCCACATTTTTTCAAGCCCTTGGGTCAGGGTTATCTCTGGTTTATAACCTAGTATTTTCCGGATCTTGGAAATATCCGCCACACTGTGCTTTATTTCCCCTATTCGAGGCTGGGTGTGAACTGGTTTAACCTTTTTTCCAGCGACCCTTATCATCTCCTCGGCTAGTCTATTTATCGTAGTGGGCTTACCTGCGGCTACATTGAAGACCTGCCCTATTGCTTCTTCGCTTTCTGCTGCAAGAACACCCGCTTCTACCACATCGCTTACATACACAAAGTCCCGCGTTTGTGTTCCGTCACCGTAGATTACAGGCTTTTCTCCCTTTATAAGGCTCTCCGCAAATATACTAATGACCCCTGAGTACTGACTATCTCTTCTTTGTCTCGGACCATAAATGTTAAAGGGTCGAAGAATCGTCACGGGAAGTCCAAAAGTCTTGTAAAAGGCATAGGCATAACTCTCAGAAGCCATTTTGCTAACTCCGTACATACTGATGGGCTTTCTGGGATGCTCCTCATCAATGGGCATTCGAATCGGCTCTCCGTAAACCGCTCCACTAGAGAATAGAACGACCCTCTCACAATGGCTTGCAGCTCTAAGTAAATTAATTGTACCGAGAATATTAATAGCCGCATCGTTCACCGGCTCTGCAATCGCCCTCTCAACGCTTACCTGCGCGGCCAGGTGAAAAACATACCTACACCCTTTCAATCCCTCCTTTAACTTATCAGCATCACGCAAATCCCCAACAATAAGCCTCACCTCCCTCTCCACATCCGCAACGTTCTCTCTCACTGCATTGGAAAGATTATCAAAAACCACAACCTCAAATTCCTCAATAAGCCTATGCACCAGGTGACTACCCACAAAACCACAGCCACCGGTAACAAAAACTCTATCGACCATTCTAAAACGCATCCCTTAAAATAGTGAGCTAATCAACTAATAATACTATAACATTCTAATAGGAACCATTTTTAAACTATTGCCTCCAAAACAATTCATAACATATAGAATACTCTCAGCTACCTTAATTTTCAGCTTGAAACCAACTTTATATCCCTCTGCTAAAAGTGTATACCGCGTCCTCTGCGTTTATTTTATCGAATCTAAACAGATTTACATTTGGTTGGCAGGTTAGCGTATTTTAAACATTAAAAAAAGGTGGGATAAAATTAATCCCAAATACGATTCTTGAATTGTACCTAGAAAGTAGGCGAAGTAATTCTCCAATGAAATAGCTCACGCCTCTTTCAAAAGCTAATTGTAAGCTTCTTGGTATTCCCTATAACCCGCTAACAAACTATTTGTGGAAACCTATTTTACACTGATCCAAAAGCTTGCTTCAACATAGCAATTATTGTGTTTACTATCTCCTTGATGATATCGCTGAATGGGTTGTATGTGCTAGTAAGTGTTTTTAGTGTTTTCAACAAATCAATGGTTGAATTTACTGTGTAGGCGTAATAGGTGAAAATGGCACCTGCAATCACTATAACTGCCAATGAAATTTTTAACCACTTAGAATCCAAACCAACCACCTATAATTTTTGTCAATTCTTTAGAAATCCAGTCCCAAATGGTAGGGTAGTAGTTTATTCCGAACTGTTTGAAGATGAATGAATAAGCCATACTCGAAAATGTGTCGTTGAACCCGGTTAGGACTGTGTAGCACAAGTATATCCCTGAGATAATTGCTAAAACACCCACGCTAATCTTCAACCACTTTGTATTAATCTTTGCTGTCACGTACGGTCCGATTACAGCACCGATTATTGCTCCGACACTTAGCGCTATCGGGAACCACCAGACAGTATAAGCTCCTTCCATAAGGTACCATATTATGAATCCAGACAGACATATCGGCACTTCTGCGTAGGTAGTGGTGGCAACTGAAACCTTTGCATCTAATCCTCCGAGTATCTTTCCTGTTGATGTGACTGGGCCGAATCCACCACCAGTAAGAGCCTTGTTAAACGCCGAAACAATTCCCACCAAATACATCTTCCACCACTTGAAAGTGTACATCAGCGGAAATATGCACAAAAATCCCATAACGATGACCAGTATACCAATGTAGTCCTTCATAACCCAGCCAGGAATATTAACAGCAACAAAAACCCCGAATAGGACTGCCAATAATCCGGGCAAAACAATGGCCAGAACGATTTTGAAATGATCTGATTTTAGTCTGAAATCAGCATTTTTATACTTTTGGTGAAATACGGTTCCTGTCACTCCACCCATTGCTTGGGAAATCAAGATCGCTGGAACAACTGCTAATGCACTAAAGCCCACTGAAATTAGAATCGGACTCAAAAGGGTACCATACATCATGCCAAGACCTGAATCTATTACTTCAGCTAACAGAGCAACAATAATCAAAGCAAGTAACACGTACAAACTATATTCAATCATTTGTATCACTCTCTTCTGTAATTAATCCAGCTACGAGCAACCTTTCGTAAAACTGGAAATTCTAATGATGCGCTCAAGATTTTTTGTAATTATGTATAATTACAGCTTAATTAAATATAATTATATATAAATCTATCCCAAAGTATATCGACGGTGTCAACTTAAGGTTTATTTGGAGGGGTTCCCCTCCTCTGAGTTATGTTGCGCATAACTTTTGAGAGGCAGAGAACTCCTCCAGAGATTATTCTCTTCTCCTTGAATTTATATTTTGGGTTTAAGCTGAGTCTGAGGGATGTGCGGGATCATCTTTTCGAGGAGTGGGGGTTCTGGAGGAGCCACGAGGCGGTAAGGCAGTGGGTGCAGAGGATCAATCGTGAAACCCGGCGCTACTTCGAGCAGCCCCTGAAGAGGGTCAGCCGGATTATCCTGGACGAGTCCAAGGTTCGGGTGGGAGGGGAGTGGGTGTGGCTGTGGGTGGCCCTGGACCCCCAG
>DXJA01000068.1 GCA_019056875.1 Candidatus Jordarchaeum madagascarense | reverse complement strand
TACTTGAATGATTTTGATAATATCCTTTCATAAGATTCGGAGGCTAATTTGTGAAAAGATCCGTTGTTCGTTTCGAGCCAGAGGGCAAGAAACTATTAACTGATATGGGATTAAACATACTAGATGCAGCAAAAGAGGGAGGTGTAGGAATACGTTCCGAATGTGGAGGGAAAGGCAAATGTGGAAAATGCAGGATTATAATTGAGGATCAGCGTAACGTGAGTGAAGTAACCAATACAGAGAGACAACATCTAACCCCCGAGGAAATTTATCAAGGAAATAGGTTAGCTTGCATGACTTCAATTCACGGCGATTTGGTAGTGTTTATTCCCAGCGAGACTCGGTTAAGTGTTAGGCGAATACAAGTACAAGGCATGGAGCAACCTACTAAACTGGAACCAAATGTCAAAAAAATAAATTTGGTTATGAAAAAGCCCACCGTTCAAAATCCCATCGCAGATGATTTCAATATTTTGAGCAATCTGGAGAAATTATCTAATCTCCAAGAGTTGGAATTCGAGTATGAGCTATTGAGAATACTTCCTGATGTTCTAAGGAAGGGGGATTGGAATGTAACAATAACTACTCTGGGCGATAGAAGCGTTATTGATTTGGAGCCTTTTGATACGACTTCTCGAATTTTTGGATTTGCGATTGATATTGGTACTTCCAAGCTCGTGGGATACCTGGTCGATTTGAATAGTGGTGAGGTGGTTGGTGTTGGATCTATGGAGAATCCACAGATTGCTTATGGTGAAGACATACTTTCTCGAATTTCACACGCGGAAGAAACACCGGATAATAAACAGAGATTACAGAATCTGGTAACCGAGGGGATTAACGGAATAATCCAGATGGCTTGCGAAGATTCGGGTGTAGAACCTAGGGAAATTTATGAGTTGACGGTTGTTGGCAACACCGCCATGTTCAGTCTATTTTTAGGTATTCAAACCAAATATTTACACTTGGCACCCTATATTCCAGGAGTAAAAGGCCCCACCATAGTGAAGGCAAAAGAACTAAACATAAATGCTAATCCTAGGGCAAGTGTTCACGTATTACCCAATATTGCGGGGTACGTGGGTGCAGACGCCGTTGGAGATGTCTTAGCGACTGCAATCCATAAAATGGATGAAATGTGTTTACTTGTGGATGTGGGCACTAATGGTGAAGTTTTTGTGGGTAATGAGGAAGAAATTGTTAGTTGTTCTTGTGCTGCAGGACCCGCTTTCGAGGGAGTGCATATTCAGCACGGTTTGAAGGCAGTTACGGGAGCCATTGAGAGGATAAAAATCGAACCTAAAAGCTTTAATGTGAAATATGAAACAATAGGTGGATCAAAACCAGTTGGCATATGCGGCTCTGGAATAATTGATGCTGTGGCTGAGATGTTCAAGTGTGGAATCATAACAGATAGGGGGAAATTTAACAATATAGAGTCCCAGAGAATGGTTAGAATAGAGGGAAGACCTGAATTTGTGGTAGCTTGGAAAGAAGAAACCAACACAGGGAAAAACATAACGGTTTCAATGAAAGACACCGAAGAAATTCAACTAGCGAAAGCCGCCATACACACCGGTTGTACAGTGCTAATGGAGAAGAAAAAGGTAACCGAGGAAGATATCGATAGGGTATTTATTGCTGGAGCCTTCGGCAATTACATTAACCCGGAGAGTGCAAAGTTTCTAGGCCTTATTCCCGATATTTCCACCGAAAAAATCTCTTTTGCGGGGAATACCGCCCTCGCAGGGGCTAAAATGGCTCTAGTGTCAAAGGATGTGCGAAAAACAGCACAACGATTATCCCGATGGATAAGATACGTGGAGTTAATGGCTGAACCCAACTTTCAAAAAGAATTCATAAACTCAACCCTGATTCCCTACCGATATCTAGACAGATATCCTTCCGTGAAGAAATACCTAGAAAAAAACAGATAAGGCAGTCCAATCTGCCAATCTTTCTTATTTATGATTCTAGATCGTATGCCTTCTTCAGAGAATCCAATTGCTTTTTCTCCTCTTCGGGTTCCAGTTCTTTTTCTTTCTTAAGGGCTTTAGCGGGCATGATTTGATCTATTCGGAGTACAATCCTTGCAACATCTGTGGCAGCATTCAAAGCATGAACCTTTACCCTCAGCGACTCGTATACCCCAATTTTTTGCATATCTTCTACCCTGCCAAAGTGCACATCTACTCCGGCCCCGATTACTCCTTCACTGTGTTTCGCTTTTAACTTGGTTGAAATGTCTAATACGTCTAGTCCCGCATTGTCTGCTAATATTTGAGGCACTATTTGCAATGCTTCGGCATAAGCTAAAATCGCCAACTGTTCCTTGCCCTTAAATGCCTGTGCATATTCCTTCAAGCATTTGGAAAGTTCCATTTCTGAGGCTCCGCCACCCGGTATAATTCGTGGGTCTTCTTCAATATTCCTTATAACGTGGAGTGCGTCGTAGAGGCTTCTCTCGGCTTCTTCCAAAACATATTCGTTTCCTCCCCTAATAATGACGCTTGAAGCTCCATGAGCCGGGCACCCAGTTATTAGTATGTAGTTTTCTTTTTCAGAGGGTTTCCATCCTTCAACCACTTTTGCCTGCCCTAATTTATCGGTTGTTAAAGGTTCATTCATTAGATTGGACAGGATTTGTGCTCCAGTCAACTTGGCAATGCGGTACATATCTTTTTGAAAAACACGCTTCACGGCCAGTATTCCCGCCCGTGCGAGATAATGTTCAGTTATTTCATCCAAGCCCTTATTTACAAAGACCACATTTGCTCCGCACAAAACTAATCTACTTATTATTTGCTTAACCAATGTTCTCCTCGCTTCAAGGAAGGCCTTATGCTCTTCCAGTTCTCTAACCCGTATCCCCACATTTTTTCCGAAAGCTTCCCACCAACTTCCTGAAATTTCCTTCAATTCTAAACTTCTAATCAGGGCGATACTAGCGTTTTCAACTCTTCTGGGCATATCGGGATGAACGATTTCCCTATCGTCTATAACATATCCATCCACAACCCGGGAGTCGCTGAGAGAGCCCCCCCTTTTTTTAATGACTCTGATGTCTTCTATGCTTAATCTCTTATTTTCATCCGGTTTGCATTTTACACGTTTAGATAATTCGAGAGCAATATTGCTAAAATCTTCTATTCTTTCAGGTTGGCTGATAATCTTAGTGTTTATCGCGGTCGAAGCCACATTCCTTAAGACTTCCTCATCACCAGAGCTTGTCCAAGTAGCGATTTCCTCTAATTTGTTAATTGCCCTCTTCAGTGCCATATCGTATCCTCTTAGGATGGTTGAGGGTAGAAGCCCCTTCTCAATTAGAGTATCCGCCTTTCTGAGAAACTCGCAGGCTAATAACACTGCGGTGGCTACTCCATCCCCCACAATGGCATCTTGGGCTTTCGACATTCCAATCAAAATCTTGGCCACAGGATGTTCAACTCTAAGATTCTTTAGTATAGTAACCGCATCACTAGTAATTAGAACCTCCCCATCCTTCTTGAGGATTGCCTTATTCACACTATATGGTCCGATGGTGTTTCGTACCATCTGAGCGATAATACTAGCTACCATAATATTACTCTTGAGAATCGCCAAATCAAACCCGCGTTCCTTTTTGTACACGGGCTTGAATATTAGAGAAGCATCCTTTCCTAACAAAAACTCTCACTTTCCAAATTTCTTACACCAACACGTAATATAAGAGGCAGCTGAACTTATCCTATTCTTTCACCTGATTCAGAGCCTAATGATTGATTATAGATTTCCAAGGGTTCCAAAATCCATACGCCTTTAATTTCAAAACCCGAAGTCATAATTATGGTTCCGAATCTCTGTTTGAAGGCGTCGAAAGCCGCTCCTTCGGTCAAGTACTCCTTTGGTTTCGCCTTTATCTGAAAGCTCTCCGAGCCCTTGACCGCAGTTGTAGTCACTATCTTATCGGGGTTATTCAGTAAATTTTTGTGTGTTTCCTCTGCCATAATCACGGCAAACGCAATAATGTCCGGGGTGGGGATTGAGAGGGTGCCTATAGGAACACAGTGAGGAACATCATACTGGTTTAGTGTCACTAAGACCTTAACCGATTCCGGGTCATTAAAGAGATTGGCAACCTCTCTTGGAATTCGAGTCACAGCGGAAGCCTCTTTTTTCTAATATATCTTCAATATAAACATTTATCATGTCCAGCTAACAATTTTTTGGTATTTTTCCATTGTGAGGTCAACCCATTCACCATAATCTACTAGCTTAACACCTTTTATCATCCTTTCCTCGGGAATCCCTCTTGCTATTGCGTCTGGTTTCAAGACATAGACAATGACCCCGGCGTCAAGGTTTTTTTTCACAGATTCTTCTATCTCCCCCTTTTGTCCCTGAATTGAGCTAAGCACCGCGTCTTGGATTAAGAGCACTCCAACCTCTTCGTTCATTTTCTTCAAGTTGTATGACGCTTCAAAAGCATACAAGTTATCCTTTGTGATGTAAGGCGATTTGGATACGAGGATTAGTGTTGCCATTTTTTCCTCTCCTCAGAAAGTTATTGTAATATCATTCTCTGCAATAATTTTAGCTACATCACTTTGAACAATACTTTCAATGGGCAGGGCAGAATTCAAATCATTCATAGTGAGACCTCTCTCATCCATTGAGTCTTTAACCACGTATAATTTGGATTCGAAATTCTTTAACATTCTAAGAAACCGGTCTATGGCCGAGTATCCAATGGCTTTAGGGAATTGATCCTTCAGGGGACAGTAAACACCATCATCGATGAAGATAAGAGTTACTGGAATTGTGAGAGAGCCGGCTGCGGCTGCTAATCGGACCGCTTCAACAATGTGTATCCAGCCGAACGGGGGTTTCCGAATTATTAGAAGCAAATTCATTGCATCATCTCCTCATATCATAATGGCGAAAAATCGGTCCGCGTCCCTTATGATTTCTAGGACGGTGGTTGTGCTTTCTATGGAAGCAGTCGAAATGAAGGCTTCCTCGGGTTTTAATCCACGAGCGGTGCAGCAAGGAAAGCAGTTAACGAACTTCACTCCCCTCTCACTAAGCTCCTTAAACTTACCCACCGGAGAGGGCATATCCTCCACAACCAAAAATTTTGCAACATTATAAACGCCGTCTCCCAGACCGATAACAGTTACCTCGTGTCCCTTCTCTAGGGCTGCGTTAATAAACTCTATTGCAGTGTCCGAATTCTGAAACTGTAGTGGCGTAGTAAACAGTAAAATTGCTATTTTACCCATAATAATCACCACATATATTTTCCAGATAACTTCAATTATTCCATCGGTTATTTCTAGAATATTTTTGTTAAGGGGTGTGTTGGGGACTCTGGTCTTATCTTAAATTTTCTTTTGTTATAATAGGATATGAGGCCGTCAACCATGGCGCAGGCGGGAAAAACTGACTCAGCTTCCTCGATAGGGCCATATAAGGCAAAGTCGGCTCCCATCATCACCGTTACCAGTACTGAGCCGGATAAACACGACTTGTACGAGGTGGGAGGAAAATCTTTTTTGATCTTTTTCCAGGCAGTAATGGCGTTTGAGGGGCCGCATCCCGAAGGAAGCCCTAACTCGTTTTTTACGGAGTATATGGTCTGCGCTGCGAAAGATATGCTTACAACATCAAGCACCGCGGTGTCCACAAGAATGTTTTGGATTCCTGCTTCTTGGGCTTTTTGAATTAATCCCTGTCCCTCATCGGTACCCTTTAATAAGTCTAATCGGCCTTCCGGCATCAAAGCCTTGGGACTAAACACGAGTAGCATGCTAGATTTTACACCGACTTCTCTGAGAGTGTTAAGTTCATTCTCTTTGGAATGCCCATCAATGGAATTGTAGATAGCCCGATTAACCAATCCCACTTCAACAGCGTGTTTAATCGCTTCAAGCCGGGAGGCTGCAATTGTGCTGTCCACGAGAAAGGGGGCGTCTGTTACTGAGGCTACAAAATCGATGTGTTTCTCCAGGGCCTCTGCGGTGTCCCCCACAATATCAACGATGCAGGGATTTCCGGTTTTGTCAACCATCTCATCTTGTTTGTTGATTAGTTCTTCTGCTTTTTTCTTGTCGAAAATTCCCTTTTGCCGGTCAGAAACGATTTTGTGTTTGTCATAAAAAATGCTTCCTATCAGCGCTGTGGGATAAGCACCTGGTTGACCACCTATTTTCACATCATTAATGTCACAAATTTTTTGTTCCTTTTGAAAAACAAACACGTCACATACCTCACTTTCCAACCTTCACTATCTTGCATCTCATTTAATTTAAATTAGTATTTTTTTGTTTTTAATTTAACCCAAGCTCTGAGTAATCATTTCATGATTTTGAGTTAGATTCCCTATTCGTGTAACTTAGTAGAACACACATTTATTTTTAATTATTTTGGCTTATAATTTTTATTGTGCGTTTGTGGAAAACTAATTCAATAATCAAATATTCGAAGTTTACAGAATTTTAAAAGCCAGAAAAAATGAAGTCGTACAAAATATTAATTTGGATAGAATTTTTAAAGTATGATACCGTCAGAAACCAATAAATAATTCATAACCAGAAAAAATCATTTTCTTGTTCCAAGGGATTCAAAGTGTTAAGAGATAGCTACTTTAAAAATTCAAAAGATCTCTCAACCGTCCAAGACAGCGTTGCTGCAGTCAAAACTTTGGCAGATTTCATTAAGAATTCATTCGGACCAACCGGCATGAAAAAACTTATTGTTGATGAAAAGGGAGACGTAACGATAACAAGGGACGGGTCAACCATTACGGATAAGGTTGCAGGAGGTCACCCTGCTGTCAAGGTTCTCTGGGACGCCGTTAAGACCCAAGACTCGGAGGTGGGGGACGGGACAAAAACAATGATAATTTTAACCAGCGAGCTTCTGAGCGGGGCTGAAAAACTGCTCGATAAAGGAATTCATCCCACTACCATAGTAAGAGGTTATTCAAAAGTCTTTAAAGAAACCTTGAGAATTCTCAAAGAAACTGCAATTCCAATCGATCCAACTAACCGGGAGACTCTGAAAAAAGTAGCACTCAACGCTATAATGGGTAAGTTTGCTTTAGAAGAGTGTGAATTTCTTTCGGAAATTGTTACAGATGCTGTACTACATGTTTCAAAAAAGATTGGTGAAAAGCATTTTATTGATACTGAAAAGATTGTAATCGAGAAGAAATTGGGAGGAACAATAGTAGACAGCGAGTTGGTCAATGGTATAATATTTAATAAAGAAGTCGCCCATAGGGAAATGCCTAAAAAAATTGAGAACCCAAGAATAGCTCTTCTTAGGTGTCCCTTGGAAATCGAAAAAACCGAATTCGACACCAAAATTATGATAGAACAGCCGGAGCAAATAAAGGATTTTTTGGCAGAAGAAGAATCAATAATTAAAGAAATGGTTGAAAAATTATCGGATCTGGGTGTGAATGTGGTTTTTTCCGAGAAAGGAATAGACGACTTGGCCAAGTACTATT
>DXJA01000067.1 GCA_019056875.1 Candidatus Jordarchaeum madagascarense | reverse complement strand
ATTGTTTTAAAAGCCTTATTTCTTTCTTTAAAGAGTCATTCAGATTCTTTTTAACATATAATGTATGAAGTGGCGTTCTATCAACTGATGAAACAAGTTCCTTAGCATCACTGATTTCAAAACTGGGAACAAAATCTACTTGGAACCCTTCTGTTTCGGCTCGTAAATATGGATGTTCAGCGTACAGCTCTTCACCTTTTCCTCCGGTGACTTTTCGTGCAATTTTTAGTCCCAGTTCTCCAATCTCTTTTTTGGTATAAGTTCTGGGAAAGATCATAAAGATGTCGATTTCCGGGTTTGAAGCAATCCAAGTGTCCTTTGCAATAGAACCTACAATTGTAGGTTTAATGGTGACCTCTAGGTTTGCTGCCTCCTCCTTTACTTGCTTAATCAGATTTTTAGATAAGCCGTGAACCTTTATTTTATCCTCTTCAGAAGGAGTAATTTTCTGAGAGACCGTTTCACACACAATTTTGTAATCCAAAGTTCAATCCTCAAAAAAGAATAATTATTCTAAATTAAAATAGTTTAAAGTGTTTAAGGTATTCTTTTCAAAACGCTGTATATAGGACCCTTGGGAGTTAACTTGCTACTTTTTAATCGAATCGAGTCTACAGTCATGGAACCGATTTCTAAGGATGAATAGGTTGAAATTATTTTGGCCAGTTTATCTTTGTTATGTACACTTTTTACTCTGGCAATAGTTGCATGTGGAGTGTATTTTCTCTTCTCGGGTTTAAATTTGAGTTTACTAATTTGCGCTTCTAAATCATCGTATATACGAGAGACCTCCTCTCCACCCTTTCTGGCTCCGATCCAAATATTATTTATTCTGTTTAAACTGGGAAAACAACCTACTCCGTAGAGTTCCAATTCGAAAGGGGTGAATTCCACTCGTTTCATAGCCTCATAGATTTCATCGACCATTGTGGAGCTAATATTTCCGAGAAATTTTAGTGTAAAGTGAACGTTTTGCGATTCTACAAGTTTAAGTTTTGCGCCTATTTGTGAAATTTCGCTCTGAACATCTAAAATCTTTTGAATTAGATTGTTGTCTTCAATATCGATCGCGACGAAGGCCCGAATACTTTCCAAGAGACATTCCTCCATTCTTAATAATTTTTTATTCTAATTAATAAATTGGGTAAAGCTAAGATATTTAGGATTATCTTTTATTAATCAACTTGGGAAGGTTTCGCGTAAAACTTTCTCCAAAACACTAGAGAGATCTAGTACCGTTTTTTTGAGTTCAGGAGAAAGTGAGTTACTAAACTCAGTAGATTTAGGTTGAATACCAATAAAAATCACCGAGGAATTCATGGTTTTTTCAATATAATCTATAAATAAATTTAGAGGCAAATGGTGGGTCGAGATTGAGAGCCCCCCAATATCGGAAGAGTTGACTAAATTAACATCTCCTGGTTCCAAATTCATATCAGCGGCATCAACTATTATTATATGAGAGGGTTTAATTTTACGCAGCTGACCTGTGAAGTTTTCGGGGGATGTACCTGTTTCAATAATAGTTACTTTTCCGGGAACCTTATTTTTTAAACTTTTACATAAGTCCATTCCCACGTAATCATCACCGTGAAATTCGCTTCCCACACCTAATAAAACAATATGCGTAGGCTTATTCAGAAATTTTTTAAGCTTGTCTACTAATTTGTCATATGTCATAATGAGCACACCAATAAAGAAAGGCTAGTGAACATGAGATTAGAAGTGATCCCTATAATAAAAGTCTGGTGGAATTAATGAACGAAAAAAATGAACTGGATGAGAACAATGAGATAGAGGAAGAGGAGGAAGTTGAGGAAAAGGCAACAGCTCGCCTCATAGAAGAGGCGGCGATAGTCAATGCTGAGGACGCCCAAAAAGTTTATGAAAGAGGTTTTTATGGAGAAATCCAGGAAGAAGACGGAACACTTAAACTGTCCCCAGTTGAAACCCTACTTCTCGTAGAAAGGAATAGATTAGAAGTCTTTAATGAAAATAATGAAAGTCTAAGCTTTCCAACCCTTACAAAGATTTTTACGAAATCAAATCCAGACCTATGGTTAAAGTATTTGGTTTATAGAGATTTAAGATCACGCGGATATATTGTGAGGGCGGGATACGGGGGAAAAATAGACTTTAGATTATACCCAAGAGGAGCAAAACTTGGAACAGACACCTCAAAAAGTCTCATTTACACCGTGACTGAAGGAGCCCCCATCGGCTTAGAAGATTTAGATAGCGTTACGAAGCTTGCTGTTAGCATAAGAAAAAAACTGACAATGGCCGTGGTAAACCGTCAGGGGGAAGTGACCTACTACCAAGTGTCTCAAGTATCTATTTGAATGCACAAAAATTAATCAACTATCTATATCACAAGGAGAACACTTGGTTTTATCTATTTTAAAATTTATTTTTTTGGTACCTAGTTGAGGTGCCATTGATTGACAGATACTCGTACCTTATTAAATCCGGCTTTGGGGTTCTACATAGAAGAGCTTGAAACCACAGAGGACATTTTGATACCTAAGAATCCTCTAGATAGGGTAATAGGACAGGAACACGCTGTTAAAATGGCTAAACTCGCAGTTAGACAGAGAAGACATCTACTGCTGGTGGGCTATCCCGGCGTTGGAAAATCTATGATAGCCCAGGCGATGGCTTTTCTGCTTCCTGAATCCAAAGAAGAAATATGGATTGTTGATAATCCAAAGAGTCCTGAGAGACCTTTTGTGGAAACCAGAATAGGTGGAGAAGCCGATAGAGGAAGAGATATTGGTGAAATCGTTCAGCCGGATAAAATTCCTCCAGAAGCGGCAATAAAACTGGGGTTTAAATGCAAGAATTGTGGAGCACTAAGCTCAACCTTAAAAATAAGATGTGAAATATGCGGCGAAGAAAAAGTAGGCTACGATGATTGGAAAGCGGCGTCACCTTTCCGAGATTTGTTTGAAACTGAAATGTTCAATTCCTCCAAAAAGCAAAGTAAGATAAATAAAATAGTGCCTTATATTAAAAGGGTAAATGATAAGCAGGAAGTTACTGTGTATGAGCAGATAGATACTGACCCTGCAAAACCCTCTGTACGAGTTTTGAATCAAAACGCTCTTGAGAAACTTAGAAAGATAGAAAAGAATAGACCCAGTAAAGTTCTTGTTCCACTAAAAAGGAAAACATTCCTACAAGCAACCGGTGCCAGCGAAACAGAACTTTTAGGTGACGTAAAACATGATCCTTATGGTAATCATCCTGAACTCGGCAGTCCCCCATATACTAGAGTGGTGCCGGGAATAGTTCACGAGGCTCACGAAGGGGTATTGTACATTGATGAATTACCTCAGTTAGGGTATCTACAAACATTTCTGCTAACTGCAATGCAGGATAAAAAATTTGGTATTTCGGGTAGAAACCCGCAGAGCAGCGGCTCTAGTGTTAGAGTTGATTCGGTTCCCTGTGATTTTATTTTTGTTGGTGCTTGTAACATTATGGATTTAAAGTTTATACTTTCACCTCTCCGCTCCCGCATACAAGGCAACGGATACGAAGTATTATTGAATTCAACCATACCAGACACCCCGGAAAGTAGAGCCAAAATCGCCCAGTTTGTTTCCCAAGAAGTTGTCGCAGATGGGCGAATCCCACACGTAACAAGAGAAGCAGTACAGGAACTTATTGAGGAGGCCAAAAGGAGAGCGCAAATAATTGATAGTAAAAACAATGCTTTGACTCTTCGACTTAGAGACCTTGGAGGCGTAATCAGAATGGCGGGAGATCTTACTCTAGAAGTAGAAAGTCCACTTATAGAGAGAAAACAAATGAAACAAGCTATAAAACTCTGCTTGCCAGTAGAAGAACAGATCAAAAAAGAATTTGGATCTTTTGAAAAGGCCTTAGAAAAGGAATTACCACTTGCCCAACAAACCTTACATAAGAGCAACTATCCTGAAAATTATCAGAATCAAAGTCTATATGGCTAACCAAAATAAAACTATCAATAAGAAAATTCAAACCCCATAGATAGTACCAAAATTCCAAAACTTTTTTTAAATTATACCAAAGATTTATTATATTCTTAGCCATAATTCGAAATACTTTCAGATGAGGCGTTACTATGACTCATAAAAAAACAGCTCAAGAACTTTGGAAAGAGCTTATCACCCCAATGGTTCCTGGGTCATACAAGCTCTACGACCTGTACTTAAAATATACTTTTATGGGAATAGAGAGAGGACAATGGTTAATTGATACACTCAAAAATTTCAAACAGTTAAAAGGCAAGCGTGTTTTAGACATCGGTTCAGGCTCAGGAGGAATATCCATTGCATTTGTTAAAAATAATATAGAAACAGTTAATTTTGATACAGAAAGAAAGTATACTATCGTTTCTCAAAGATGGGCAGAAGAAAACGGGGTAATGCTCAACCAAATGCTTGCAAGCGGAGAAGAAATGCCGTTTAAAGATAAATCGTTCGACGTAATACTCTGTAGCGATATCATCGAACACCTAGAGAGACCAGATAATCTGGTAAGAGAAGTATCGCGCATCCTCAAAAAAGAGGGATTAGTTTACATAACATGCCCCAACAAGATGTCTCCTAGACTCATATGGGAAGACAATCACTACTTTTTGCCCCTAATAGTACTACTCCCACGAAAACTAGCAGACATATACGTAAGAGCAACCAATAGAGGCGAAAAAACGGAGGTAATATTTCTACCAACATACTCAAAACTGATTAAAATGTTCAAAAAAGTCGGCATAGAACTCTTTTCATTTGAACTCGGAAATAAAATCAACGAATTTAAAAAAACTTCACTATACGAAAAATTTCCCGGTCTCGTAAATTTTTACAGTAAACATGTTTACTTAAAATGGATAAGCCCATTCTGGATATTTATCGGAAAGAAAAAATAAGAACAAACCCAAGCAACAACTAGCAAGAAATGATAAAAGGGAAATAAGTATCTTCCACCAATCATTTATTCCAAAATTTGTGTGGCAAACTATTTTTGTTATCTACATGTAATAGTATGGAAAACTTTAAAGTTAATCGCGTTAACGTAAAGTGGTGTTTACTTTCAGGCGAGGAAAAAAATGTCTAGGAAAAAAACAACTAGAGAACTCTGGGACGAATTTGTAGGCCCATTTCTTCCCCCAACACACCTACTATACGCCCCCTACACAGAATACACCTTCAAAGGCATCGAAAGAGGACAGGAAATCGTAGACCTCTTAAACCATTTTGAAAACATTAACAACAAGAGAGTTTTAGACCTCGGGTGTGGTTCAGGCGGGATATCGATAGCCTTCACAAAAAATGGAGCACAAATAGTAAGCATAGATATGGAAAAAATGTATCCACTAATAGCCAGATCATGGGCACAAGACAATAAACAGGAAATATATGTCCTAAGGGGAAGCGGGCTAGACCTACCTTTCAAAAATAATACCTTTGACATAGTATCCTGCAACGATGTAATCGAACACGTGGAAGACGCGGAAAAATGTGTCAAAGAAGTAAGCAGAGTACTCAAACCAAAAGGACTAATATATGTAACATGCCCCAACAGAATAGCCCCAATAATAGTTGCCAGAGACGGGCACTACGCCTTGCCTTTCGAATCACTCCTACCCCGAAAACTAGCAGACATATACGTAAGAGCCACAGGAAGAGCCACCAAAACCTACGTACCCTTCCAACCCTTATTCCCAAAAATGATCCGAATATTCAAAAACGAAGGAATAGACCTCTACTCGATAGAACTAAGCCTTAAATTAAAATCCCTCCGCGACCCACCACCAGAAGACCCTACAAGAAAAATAAAACAAAAAATATCAAAAACACTCCCCGGATTGGTTGACCTATACGCAAAACACATCTACCTAAAATGGATATGCCCCCTCTGGCGATTCATAGGAGTAAAAACAAAATAACCGCACCCCTCCAGTTGCAGAAACCTAATTACTATAAAAGAAATTAATAACACCAGATTTTTACCATAGGATTAGAAAAATGGAGAATTGGTAGCGGGAAGTGGATTTGAACCACTGATCTCGGGGTTATGAGCCCCGCGGGATCTCCTGAGTGAGCTTTCTCTTCATTAAGAAGAGTTAATCTACCTTAGACTTTCCCTCAAAAGAGAGTTAATCTATCCCGCTAACAAGCGACACTCTTCCCGCTACTGTAGGGTCAAGAATTTTGTACTTAAAGCTTTATTTAAATTTATCGTGAATTTTTACAATCTGAAAAACTTTGTTTTTGTTTTAACATAGACTTTTATATTATTGAATTAATTTAAACTGAAAAATCCAAAACAGAAGGATTTTATGGTGGGCCCAACGCGATTCGAACGCGTGACTTTGACCCTTTCAGGTATTTCCCTCAAGGTCTTTCGGTTATCAGCCGAACGCTCTAACCAAGCTGAGCTATGGGCCCAAAGTAACAGGCAACAGTTCTAGTGGAATTATTGATGTTATTTTTTATTAAAAAGTCTTTCCCATCGATTTTTAAATTAGCACTATCGAAAGCTGATTTCTATTTGTATGATGTGTTTTTAGGTTTTGCCTAATTTTTTTTGGAAAGTTATAGGCTTTGATGGATTGTACTTTCTTGCATTTAAGAAAAAGTTTTTATAGAGGTACAATAAAAAGATTTGTTTACGCATAAAAGATTTGTGTGGTTTTCTTATTGCCAAAGAAAAAAGAACTAGAGCCTTCAACCGAAGTTGAACCAGAGACTCCCAGACGGTCACCTTTCACAAAGAGAGCAGTCATTTACGGGCTTTTTGTTGGCAGTATCTATGTCTTTCTTGCAATCTACATTAGTCTAAAGACAGGCTTCACCTTCATAGCAGGAACGATGTTGGTAGGGTACATTTTACTAACATTCAGGGGCAAGTATGATCCTCAGGAAAACGTTGTAGTTACCAGTGTTGCGGAGGGAACCATTCTAGTAGGCGTTGGTGTAATTGCCAGCTTACCCGCAATAGTTATTTACTCCGAGATGATTAGCACTAGAAAACTTGACCCGATATTCTGGCTCCAAAACATTAATAAATGGTTTGAATTCGTTTTCAGCGGGCAGATGTGGTATAATAGTTTAATTACTCCAGAGCTTCTAATTACATTAGGACTTTTTGCTGGGATAGCGGGGTTATTTTTAATGTTCCCCTTCAAAGATTATTATATGAAATTTACATGGCCAGCGATGGTTCCAGTTTATAGGACGATCGAGGGATTGGGGGAAACGGAGGAGGCAAAGAATACACTTTTAAAAGGAATGGGAATCGCAGCAGCCTACACTGGTGCGTTTACAGCTTTAGGAATTGCTCTTAGACAGAACCTATTCCAGTTCCCCACAACTTGGATTGCACCAAGCTGGTTAAATGCACTTAGTACTTTTAGAACGTGGTTGTTAAGTACTTTACCTCCGTGGAAACAAACCCTCATTGCATATTTGTCCGCGAGTCCGTTGCCTAACTTTTTAGGAATTGCAAACTCGCCACTTATAGGCGCTATAGGTTACTTTATTGGATGGAAAAGGGCTTTAGTACTTTTCGCAGGCTCTGCTTGGTCTATCCTTGTATGGCTTATTTGGGAAGAAGGAAGTCGATTGGCAACCTATGGAACCCATTTCATGCTACCCATGATTTATTACGCCGCCATGGGCATTATAATAGCCTGCGTAATTTGGGAACTCATAAAATTTGGTTTAAAGCAACTCGAAAACCAGAAAAAAATGAAAGAACTTCAAAAACAAATAATCGAGGCGGCTGCCGAAGGGAAAATCGATGCAGAACAAGCTGCGCCATACCTCGCGATACAAAAAATGGGTACTCTTGACAGAATGAAACAGTCAATGGGATACGGTGTAGCTAATTTCAAAGAGTTTATGAAGGGACGAAAAGTCTACCTGATGATAATATCCTTAGCAATCTTTGCCGCAGGTAGCATACTGATATTTAACACATGGAATGATATAAGCACAAACTATTGGGGAATCAAGGTTCTCGAAATTCCTTGGTATTTAACATTGATTTCCTCTCCTTTACTTGCCTTCTCTGGATGGTGGCTTTCAGCCGCACTTGGCGAAGCTGGCGTCGCAGCTAACTATTTAACGGATACGGTCGTCACGCCTGCAATTTTGATACTTTCAATAAACTTACCAAGCATCATAATTTTCAGCACAATACTCAACACATGGCAACAATCAACTGCAAGATATATCGGAAGAATCAAGGTAGGACGCGAACTAAAAGTTAAAGACAGAGTAATCACAAAGGCAATGCTAATAGGCATAGTTTTTGGCGCCTTTATATCAGCTTTCATCATCATGCAACTCTACGCCTGGGGAGGATTTGGAACCGCTACTTTCCCCGCACCAGCAGCAGCCATCGCAGGGCTTTTCTTCATGAGCATGGTTGAACTCAGAAATCTTACGTATCTTGGAGCCTTTGCCGGAACCACCACCATAACAGATCCCACAGCAATATTTCAAACCATTCTTAACGCCTTTGAACCTTGGTACGAACAAAGCTGGTTTTTAGAGGGATACAGTATGGGCGCACTATTATGTTTCTCCGTGGGATTTGCAGTTGGAATAATTTTATCGAAATATAATTGGTCGGCTATTTCCCTTGCAGTCGGAGTAATAATACCACCATATATTGGTGTTACAATGATCTTCGGCGGACTTCTAAATTACTACGTCTATAGAAAGAACAAAGCAGAGCCAGCCAAGTACCTCAAAGAGGAAACGAAGTACCTAAATGCATTAGCTGGAGCTGCAACTGGAGACGGCGTGACCCAGATACTATGGATACTATCTACGATGCTTTTAGGTTGATAGAAAAATTTAGGTTTGTTGCGAGCTAATAAAAATTTACCGATTTATTTTTGGATGTATTAGGAATTTACTGGGATACTTAGCAGCTTGATTTGTTAATCTTTTGATGTGAGCGTATCTATTTGAATCCTTTTCAAGTGAAAATAAAATTATTTGCAGGAAGGGGTGGAAAAGCGTTATATCTATGGCATTCATTAGAAAGTTCTAGATTATTGATTAAAATGGTGGGCAAGACCCATGTCAAAAAATGTTTCTTCGGATCTATCCCTACGAACCCCGGAAGGGGTAGAAGCCCTAATCATGGTGGAAACAACCACGGGAAGCAACCCCAATGAACTATTTAAAACCGTTTCAGAATTACCAGGTGTGACCGGCATAAACGAACTCTGCGGCGAATTTGACCTCGTAGCCTTCGTTAAAGCCAACTCCATCGACCAACTAAACGGATATGTGGATTTAATCCGAGAAACCCACGGCGTTTCCTCCACCACAACAAGAATCATACTAAGCGAGTTAAAAACCAAAGAAAAGAAAGAACCCCCAAAAGACATTCAAACCATGGTCATGATTATCTCCAGCACCGGATACTACACCTCAAAAATAGCCCAAGCATTATTAAAAAACCCATCAGTCAAAAAAATCTACGAAATCAGCGGCAAAGACGACATCGTCGCATTCATGGGAGTAAAAAACATTGAAGAACTAAAAAAACGCCTCGACGAACTAAGAGAAGCCGAAGGAGTAACAAAAACCACCACATACGTAATCCTAAAATAAAACCAACCAAAAAACCCAAAAAACATCCGCCCCAGTTAAAAACAGATTAACACCAAACAAGTAAAACAAGACCACCACGAATCTTCGAAAAACTAAAATACCACAACACAAACGTAAACTAACAACAACAAGAAAAAGAAGAAAAGAGGGCTCATAGCTCAGTGGAAGATTCCGCTAGAGATAGCGGGAGCCAAGAGCGCCTGGTTTGCAGCCAGGAGGCCGCGGGAAACCCCTCAACAAAGTTTAGGGTTCGCGAATTCAAATCCGCTGAGAAAACTCTCAACGGTGAAGCTCCCGCTTATCAGCTGAAAGTCGAGCTTTGAATAAACAAAATGTTGAGAGTTCTAGCGATTCGCCTTGTTCACCGGCTAACGTT
>DXJA01000066.1 GCA_019056875.1 Candidatus Jordarchaeum madagascarense | reverse complement strand
TTTTCAAAACTTTTAATTATTTCAAAAAGAGTTCTTATCATAATTCCTTATGGAAAGGTAGAGGAGAATGAGTAGAAAAGAGCTGCTTCTTATTGGTATTGACGGTGCAATATTTAGCCTCATTAAATCTTATTCAAAAAAAGGAATAATACCCAACATAACCAAATTAATGGAGAATGGAACATTAGCTGAAGCCTTTCCTTGCATTCCCTGTGATACTCCCACAAACTGGACCACTCTCGCTACGGGAGCCACCACGGCAACACACGGCGTCACAAGTTTTTACATGCATATTCCCGGCGAACCATTAGATCTTGGTGTTTCCCTACGGGGACGTTCACAGCTTTCCCGCTTTTGCAAAGCCGATTTCTTCTGGGATGTTGCCGAAAAAAATGGTTTTACTCCCTTTGTGCTAAATTATCCCTCAGGCTGGCCCGCCAGTTTCAAAAAAGGTGCTATGAGCTTATTCTCATGGCCCACCCCGGAATCTCTTCCGCTGATAATATCACTGGAAAAAACTTACAATACATTCGAAATTTCTGCGGCCAAGGATATAGCTTTACCACCCGGTATCAAAACTTATTCTCCTCCGCTGAGTACACGTCTAACCATAGGAGATTTCTATGGGAAAGAAATAGCCGCTCTTAGGATTTTGCTGATTGATACAAAGGGTGAAGGTTACGATTCAATCATCTTATACGAAGAAGGAAAGGGAGCGGAATATCAGATAGTAGGGAATGGCAAATGGAGCGAAGAGATAGAACTCCTTATAGAAACAAACTATGGGTCACTTAAAGGACTCTTTAAGTTAAAACTGACAGAGCTTGCACCAGATGGAAAAAGTATGGTTCTTCACCGCTCTAGGATTTTCAATCCAGAGGGATGGACTAGTCCCTCAGATTTGGGTGAAAAACTTGTTAAGAATATATTAATAGGTTATAATTTTTTAGTGTCAACCGATGAGAAACGTGTTCCGTACGACATATATGGAGCTGAGAAAGAATACATTTTTCACGAAATAACAGAAGCTAACGCGTTAGCTAAAATCGTGAATTATGCCAAAGAGACTCTAGGTTGGAACATATGTTATCTACACTATCACCTTTTAGACAGCATGAATCATAGATATGCGGCTATTTACGAAGGTTTAACCCAATGTTCCTCAGAAGAAGTGAAGCAAGCCAAGGAAATGGTGGAGTTATCATATAAAGTAGTGGACGAATTCGTTGGCGGGTTAGTGAAAACCTGTGCAAACGAAAACACGGTGGTTGTTTTTGTTTCGGATCATGGAGCAGTACCCACATGGAAAACCGTAAACATTGCTCTCGCATTTATGGAAGAAGGACTATTAGTTTACAAATGGAACAAAAATTTGGGGAAACATGTGATCGATTGGAGTGAGACGCTAGCATTTCCCTATTATGAGCCACCCTACGTATGGATTAATCTGAAGGGGAGAGAGCCACATGGAATAGTGGAATTGGAATCATATGAATCGATAAGAGAAAGGGTGATAGATTGCCTCTACAACATAAAGGAAAATGGAAAGAGAGTGGTGGCTCTCACGCTGAAGAAGGAAGACGCCGCGGCTCTGTCTCAAAGTGGAGATCGAGTCGGCGACATCGTGTATTTATTGAATCCACCCTTTGAGGTATGGGACGATCGAATAGAGATACTAAACGCGGCAGAGATGCTACCAGAAATCATGAACGAAGGTTTAATTCGTGATTCTCGCCAAACCTTCGGGGCACACGTTTACTATTTACCAAACGCCAAGATAGGATCCTTTTCTTTGAACTCTACAATCATAATGAGCGGCCCAGGAATCAATAGAGACTTGGAATTAAAAAAGGCAGTAAACCTCACCGATGTGGTGCCCACACTAGCAAAATTATTGAATATTCCCCCACCAAAATGTTGCGAAGGAAGAGTGTTAACAGAATTTCTAAGTTAAAAAGGTTAATTGAAAAGAGGTCTAAAGAAATAACCTCTTTTTCTACTAGGAGCTTTTAAGGAAATCTAAAATGATTTGACAGAATTCTTCTCTTTTCTGTGAGTAGAGACCGTGGCCAGCGTCGTCAAACAGGACGATTTTAGATCCGGGTATCTCCTCGGCTAGGATTTGGGAATTTTCATGGGGAACCAGTATATCCTTTTTACCGGCTATGATGAGAGTGGGCTTCTTAATTGTGTGTAGCCGGTCGTGGGCGTCAAAGCCCATTATTCCGCCAAGCTGCCTCTTGGTTCCCTCTGGGGAGTAGGATACATTTAATTCTCTCATTTCTTGGATATATTCTTCTATTCTATCAGGGTTCTGGGCAATAAATTCTTCAGTATACAGGATACGCAAACCGGTCTTCAACATCTCCTCCGGCTCCCCACTCATCAAACCCATCAGATTCTGCATAGTGTCCGTTTTTGGGGGAATAAACCTTGAGGCCCCTCCTGACGTGCAGCAGAGAATAAGCTTCTCAACCTTCTCAGGATACCTTAAAGCGAATTCCATAGCGATCATTCCCCCCATAGATAAGCCTAAAATATGGGCGCGGGACACATTCAGAGCGGTCATTAAGCCAGCAGTGTCCCCGGCAAGCATTTCAATGGAATAAGTACCTTCAGGAGCATCACTGTTACCTGCCCCCCTGTTATCAAAAATAATCACCTTAAACTTCTTGGAAAAGTGATTAATGATGTACTTATCCCAGGCGGCTGAGAAACCTCCCAAACCCATTATCATAACCAGCGGAAATCCATCTCCATGAATCTCATAATACATGTTAATATCTCCAACCCTAATTTTCGGCAAAATAATTCCTCCAATAAAACTTGCTTAAAGACTTCCACGAAACAAATCAATATCTTATTCCTAAAATATTTTTTAGCAGTTATTTTTTTTCAGCTAACTAACCAAGAAACTTTACCGCTAACCAACTCCTATTTTAACTGTATATAAAATATGAATTGTCGCCTCATTTATTAAAGTATTACGAAAGACTAAGGTTTTGTATTTTTGAGCGATTAACTTATATTTCTAGTATAAATTGTTGATTTTTAGAGAATAGAATATTAGAAATGTGCTAGGTAGTGTTCTGTATGTCTGAGCAGTTAGAAAGAATAGAAAAGTCGTCCGTAAATGATATGGTTATCCAGAAGCTTATTGATGAGCACCTTGAAGAGATAAATAATCCTTGGAAGCTAATCTCGGGAAGAAGATTCAACGCAGAGCTAATTGACCCGCCAGCATTCTCTAGGGGTATCTATGTCTGCAATGTGCCTTTAGGTGCCATCTATGTTTCTGATCAATTGTACAATCATTTGGATTCCGAGGAGCTTCGATACATTGTCCTGCACGAAATCTGCCACATTCTATACAATAACTCAGCAGCCAACTTCTTACTTGAATTCGGAAAGTCGGGATTTAACCTCCTACTTTCAAAATGGACTAAACTCGAACTGGAGTCAGTGGAGGACATACTCGGAGGAGTAAAAACCATAATTAAAGAATTTGGATATCCGGGAGTAGAAGAACAGGTCAAAAGAAATCAGGAACTCAACGCCGACAAGTACGCAGTCATCTGGATGGGAAACAAGGAACCCGCAATAAGCGCACTAACAAAACTGGTACAAGGAAAAGTGGAAGAAATATCACACATCACCAAGTATGGCAGATTCGAATTCCCACTACTAACCATAAAAGAAAGAATACAAGCCATAAAACAGCTAAAAATTTAAAAAAAGTGAGGGGAGGAATATTACTCTATTGAAACTCGTATTTTACGCCACCCGCCAGATATACTACTGTTGCTAGCCCTAATACTAGGAATAGTAAGCCAACCAAAAAAAATGGAGGTATTGACAAAAATGGAGGTATAACCATAAATATGCCCACCAATAGGGATAATGTTCCGAGAATCAATGCCATGTAGCGTCCCCAGTTCCTCATGAGTAGTAATCCAATGCTAGAAACAATGTACAATAATGGAAATATAGAAATAATTATTAATCCAAGATTCAGATAATCGAGGTTTGTTAGATAAGTACCCATAATAGGAGGGAAGCCTTGGTAGCTAAGGGGGAAACTAGTGTAACCCGTACTCACCCCATACCAGTCTAAAGAAATTAATGTATATATGGATTGATACTGACCCGGAATTAATATGTTTGCGATTGCTATTTCCAGCAAAATTAACAAGCCCGCCGAAATGAAGAAAATTATGGTTAGCGCAATAATCCCCGCTGGCCTATGAACACTCATTCAGGTCATCTCCCTATGTTTTTTTATTAATATCAGAATAATTTACTTATAAATCTTTACCAAGTGGCACTAATTCATTTTAAGGCGGTATAAGGTAGAATTCTGGGTGTTAAAACAAGTTTCAGGGAGAAATATTACCTAGAAATAATTAGTTTAAATATTTTTACTTACTATACAAAAGAACCTTTTCCTCAAAACAAAAATATATAACTGTGAAGATGCCAAATAACTAATAAGATGCACGTATACACGTTAAATGTCAAATATTAAATGGGGATATTGGAAACAAGAGGGAATCCATCATGAAAATCGTTAGGAGAAGAACAAAAAGCCTCATTCTACTCGTAACGTTGACACTGATCCTCTCACTCTCAGTTTTCCTCGCCTTCAGCCAACAGCCCACAATCCAAAACACGCTAACCTTCCCCACGCAAACCGCCAGCAAAACCGCCGAGGACTCCAAGCTGGGAGCCCACCTGCAACAACTGCTGCAATCCTCTCCCCCCTCCACAGAGTACGAAATGATAATCTTCTTCGAAAAAACAGTAAACTACACCCAAGGAATAACTCTCCTCAAAGACCTGGGAGACTTCGAAATCATTTCAAACTACACCATACTCAACGGCATCTGCATCAAAGCCCCCATAGGAATGGCGGAAACCATAGCCCAGCAAAACTACGTAAGCTCTATAACCTATAATGAAGAAATTAGGCTGCCTCCAGACCACATATCAACTAGCGAAATAGAAATCAAAGACCTAAACGTCAACAAGGTAATAGGAGCTGACCAGCTCCAGACCGTAGAGGGCTTGAACGGGAGCGGAGTGGTTGTCGCGGTCCTAGATACTGGAATTAAACCCCACACCTATCTAGCCGGAAGCCGAATAATCTATAATAAGAGTTTTGTACCCTATGAGGATTACAGTGACTACGAGGGCCACGGAACTGCTGTAGCAGGAATAATCGGAGCATCAGGCAGTACTGTTACAGGAGTTGCACCCGCAGTACAATTCCTGAATTTGAAAGTATTAAATGCATATGGAGGCGGGCAACTAGATTGGATACTGAATGGAATAAATGAGGCTTTGGATGGTACCTCCCATCCTAAGGCCGATATTATCTCAATGTCCTTGGGAGCCACATGGGGTAGCTCCAGTGATGATATGTGCAAAGCAGTGAATAGTGCATGGGTGAATAATGACACTATTGTGGTGGTAGCTGCGGGCAATTCTGGTGGAACTTCTTATGGGGACGTATATTATGGAACTATAAATTCTCCCGGGTTAGCCGCTTATATTATAACTGTGGGTGCAACAGGTGGCACCGATTACCGCTCCATATCCTACTTTTCTAGCCGGGGACCAACGGATGATGATGGAGCCAAACCAGACCTGGTAGCCCCGGGGGAAGATATAACCACCTTATCAGATGATGGTTCTGGTCTTAGAACTGGTTTCGGTGGAACTAGTGCTTCTACACCGGTTGTGGCTGGAGCAATAGCTCTGCTGCTCGATAATGGTTCAAATGGGATGCCTTGGCTTTCCCCAAATACCGTTAAAGCCGCGCTCATGATGACTGCTGATGATCTGGGAGTGAATCCGTTCTCACAGGGAGCGGGACTGTTAAACATTTCCAGTGCGTACAGATATCTCCAGGATTACTACGTAAATGAGAATACCACTACTCCTCCTCTGATAATAACTCCGATAAGGGCAGTTGCGTATCCTATGCACCTCTGGGACCTGTATCCCGCATTTCTTAAATTAACACTTGTTGTGGGAAACGTCACCCGAACTCCAATCACCAATGCGTATCTCGATGTAATTGGCAACGCCAGCGCCTTTACTAGTATACCCTCAGAAGTTTTCTCTAATCTTAATGACACACAAGAGTTTGTTTCAGTCAGCTTCAAAGTTCCCATACTGAAATCTGTTTATGATTTCTCTGGAAACCTGACCCTGTATAACGGGAGTGGAGGCGCAGTGTTCAACATTCCCTTGTCTAGGTACGATGCCTCTTTTACCGACGAGCATTTATCAATATTTTTCTGGCTCCTGATGCTGAATAATAATGTGAATACCGAAAATAACTTCCTTAACGCGTCTTATATGGGAATGGGATTAACCGGGTTAGGAATGGTGGTCACAGTTTCCGTTGTCGGGGCCACGCGTAGGATTGGAGAACGCAAGGTACCCGAAATTCTGGGTTTAGCTCCATATCAATTGCAACAGCTTTCAAATATACTTGTGAACTATTGTCCTTACTGCGGTACCAGAGTTAGAGCCATAGATTATTTCTGTTACAATTGTGGACGGCAAATTCGAAAACGCCCATTTCAGCTCTAAGACTCTTTATCTACTTTTTTCTTTTTTAGAATCCTTTTTTTATCTCGCCTCTGAAATAGCTTAATAGTCCTATTCCAAAAATCGCCGGAATTAAAAATAACGCTAATAACCAGGCAAATAGTCAGAAATAGATAGCTTCAGAATCTGATGGAGTTATTTTGTTAATAATTTTAGTTTTTTCTCGACCCATATTTTTG
>DXJA01000065.1 GCA_019056875.1 Candidatus Jordarchaeum madagascarense | reverse complement strand
TGAAAAGGAGTATATAAATTTAAATTAGAATTATTAACCGACTTTCAATCACTCCGAATTCAATCCGTTAGGAAATTTATTGAGGGTTTTTCTTATTTTGCCCCATCGGGTTTCTGCCACATGGGTTTCTCACTTATGTGTAGTGTTGTTTTGGGTTTGACAATAACTATTCCTTCTGGGGTTGTCTTCACTACTACGAGGGGTATGGCTGTACTTAAAACTGGGATATAAACAATGTCTCCCTGTGTTACTGGGTGTCCTACCAGTTTCCTTTTTACGAAGCGTTCGAAGCGTTCTTTTACAGGGAACCCTAGGCTGGTAGGAGCTAAGATGACCGATTCGGCTTGTTTTTCGCTGGCTTTTTTAACTACTACTTTGTCGCCCACGCTTACGTTGGCGTTGATTCTCAGGTATCCGTCCATTCGAACTAGTCCTTTGTCTTTGTCTTCTGGGTAGGCTGGCCAAGCAATAGCGGATGTTGTCTTTTCACCTTTTATTTCAACGACATCGTATTTTTGGACGCCTAGTTTTTCCATTGCGGCGTTATCTATTCGTACTATGAATCTTCCGGCATCGCGCTTCTGCGCTTCTTCTACACGTAACTCAATGTCTGCCAACTTGACATCAGCTTTTAATGGTTTTTTCGAGCATCTTTAAGCCTTGCGGCGTGAATATAATATTATAATACTTCTATGATTAAATTCATTTTTAACAGATTTAAAAAGGTTGTCTTAACAACATTCGCATTAATACTATTTTTCTCTATATGTTATACGGGTATGTTATACGGGTACTGTTTTGCTTTATTTATAATCTAAAATTACCTTGTTATGGCGGTTTTTACTAAGGGAAAATTGATATAATTAATTAGGGTTTTGGGAGTACTTTCATTGGAAGCCGGATCTTGTAGGATAAAATTGTTTGGTCTTTGTGCTGGTTCTTTAGATTCTTCTTACCATTTCTACTTCTATTTCGCTGACTTCTTCTATTTCTGAGATTGCTTGTTCTATTTGGTCTGTTCCCCCTTCGGCTTCTGGTACTATTATGTTGAGCCTTAGGGCTTTGAGGCCGAATGCTATTGGGACTTCCTGCGAGCTGTGTATTTCTGTTCCTTTGGGGAGGTTTTTCTCGATTTTGGCTTTTAATTCATCTAAATTTACTTCCGTTGATTCTGGGAATATTTTCACGGTTGCTACGACTTTTGCCAAGTTTTACACCTCTTAAGTATTGTTAAGGTTAGGGTCCTTCAAAATTGCAAACTGGACATTTGTATGTGTTTGAGAATGATCTACACATTTCACAACGCCAGAAAGTGTACTTGTGACAGCTTGGACAGGAAAATTTTACTGCTCCTTTTTCTGGTGACACTATTTTACCACAGCTTGCACAGATTTGCGGTTTGATTTCTGACATGGTTTTCCTCCTGTCTCCAATTTTTGATGCTCCACTTAAGATATGGGGGCTTTTAAATATTTGTTATTATCGACTTTTGAACTCATTCGGTTTTTTGATTATTTGAATCTGATTTTTCTCTTTTATTTACTTTCTTTTTTTCCTATTAAGAATGATGCCAGAAAATTGAGGATAATACTGGCTGAAAGTTTGGGTTTGAGAATTAGTTTCTTAATTACCCCTGATTCAAAGTCCATGTCTCCTACTTCTTCCATGACTTTTGGGAAATCGTTTTTAATAATTATTCGAAAGAGTTTGTCCAGATTATTATCGCTCATTCTGTTTAGAATTCGTCTAGCTTGGAGCATAAAGTAAAATTCTCTGGAGAGAAGTTTTCTCCATTTTTTCTGATATGCTCCCAACCTTTTACTGTTAACTTTTCCTTCAATGATTGCTTCGGCTGCTACTTCGCCTGCGATTTGAGCGCATAGTCCGCCCATTATTACTCCTCCACCGGTTGTTGGTTTTACTTGGCCGGCGGCGTCGCCCACTACAAGAAAGCCATTGGTGTAGGTCTTTGGAATTGGTCCGCTTAGAACTATGCTACCTCCAAATTTTTTGACAATTGCTGCGTTTGAAAGTCTTTTGGAGGCGATGGGATGGTTTCTAATAAACTCTTTGAGGTATCTCAGAGCGTGGTGATTTGCTCCCAAACCTATTCTTGCGGTGTTCTCTCCGGTGGGGATTATCCAGGCAAAAAATCCGGGGGCAACTTTGTTACCAAAGAACATTTCTACTTGGTCGGGGTTGACTTCCGCGTTCTCTACTTCGAATTGAACTCCCGGTATTACGCCTTTGGAAGGGGGGTTTAACCCTGCTTCTCTAACGAATTTTCCTCTTATTCCCTCAGCGTCAATTATAATCTTGGGTTCAAAAATGGATTCTTTTTTATGAGCCACCTTCAGTAATCTTCTTTCACCCATTTTCAGGGCTAAAACCTTCGTGCTTGTAAATAGTGACACGTTTTCCTTTTGAGCTTTGGAAGCGAAGTATTGGTCAAGTAAGGGTCTATTAATAACGTAAGCTTGAGATTTCCTGCGTGAAACAGTAAAAAAGGTGCCCGATGGCGAATAGAAGGTGGCGCCCTTAACACGATTCAGAATACACTCTTTAGGGATGTCTATATTTAGTCTTCTTAAACCAGATACGCTGATTAGACCTGCACAGTGTGCGGGTAATCCCACTGAAGAATGTTCCTCAAACGCCACCACACTCACTCCCTTCCTGGCCGCGTTTCGGGCGGCTAGTGCCCCGGCAGGTCCACAACCAATGACTGCGATGTCAAACTTTTCACTTTCGGAGATATTTCATCCCGCCTGTGAGCTCTTGTTGTTTGAAAAATGATTTAAGCTTGGTTACTTTTAAGGGTTACACGAAAAAAGGCTTAAAAATTAATCGAGTAAACGGGAAATTGAAGCAAGAAACACTAGGAAAATATACTTATGAATTAGTTTTGCTTCGTTCCTTTTTGTGCAGGGGTCGCTCATAGATGTTTGAGTACAAGATGGTGATTTTGGTTCGCACTGACATTAAAATGAGTAAGGGAAAATTGGCGGTCCAAGTAGCGCACGCTGCGGTTACCGCCTCAGAGGAGGCTAGGAAAAAGAATGCAGACTGGTGGAAAGCTTGGATGGGTGAGGGTCAGAAAAAAGCTGTGGTAAAGATTAACTCTTTGGAGGAAATTAAAAGATTCGAGTATCAGGCATTGAGACAAAAAATCCCGCACACTTTAATATCCGATAGAGGTTTAACTGAAATACCGCCAGGAACCGTGACCGCTCTGGCTATTGGGCCAGGACCAGAATCAATTATAGATAGTATCACTGGCGGGTTGCCCCTACTTTAGATGATTTTCGGTGAGTTTGATGAGTGAGCTTGAAAACATCTTAGGAATGGAATTTTTCGCCACAAGGTCTAACGGGATAGGGGGGTGTCTGAGAAAGAGGTGGGAGGATTTTGTGGTTGAGGAAATAACTCCCCAAAAAGAGATAATTCCTGCACTTGGACCAGAAGCTCCGACCAACAGCTTAAACCATGAGTGTATAGGTGGAGGAGAGGGAGAGTACACCATTTTCACTCTTGAGAGACATGCCATGTATAACACTTTTGAAGCTTTGGATAGGATTGCTCGCAGGTTAGGAGTGGGAATAAAAAGGTTTTCTTATGCAGGAGTGAAAGATAAGAGAGCGGTCACCACTCAGAGGTTGAGTGCGTGGAGGATTGAACCGGAAAAACTTGAGGAATTAAATATTAAAGGACTTTACATAAGGGATGTAAAACGGGGTAACGACGCTGTTAAACTTGGTGATCTCTGGGGAAACCATTTTCGTATAACGATTAGAGAAATTAATTTGAAGGAATCAGAAGTAGAAGAAAGGGTTAAACAAACTTTTCGTGAAATAGAAGATTTGGGTGGGGTGCCGAATTTTTTCGGCTATCAAAGATATGGGATTCAGAGGCCTTTATCCCATCTGGTGGGAATTAAACTTCTCAAGAATGAGTTTAGAGAGGCTGCGATGCTTTTTTTGGCAAAGGCTTACCCTCTGGAGAAGGAGGACGCTCAGGAGGCGCGTAATTATTTGTTCGAAACCGGGGACTTTGCCGGGTCTTTTGAAAAATTTCCAAAGCGTTTGAGTTACGAGCGGATCATGTTGAAACATTTATCTCGGCATCCCAATGATGTTCTAGGTGCTTTTAGACGACTTCCACGGGGTCTACTCAAAATGTTTGTGCACGCTGTGCAGTCTTATCTATTTAACAGAATTCTCAGTCTTAGATACAAATACGGTTTACCACTTAACAGTGCGATCCCTGGAGACATCGTAAATTCTGTTGACAATATTTCGCCAGACGGCTATGTAATAGTTAAAGAAGAAACGGCTTCGAAAATAAACGAAAAAATAAAATCAGGAAAACTGGGCGTTTCAATACCTTTGATAGGATACGATTCAAATCTACCCGAAGACAAACCTCGGGAATTGGTAGAAAAAATTTTGCAAGAAGAGGAACTAAACCCAGGCATGTTTAAGCTTCAATCGGCACCTGAAATAAGTTCTAGAGGAATGTTTCGTCTGATAATCTTGAAGATATCTGACTTGGAACTACTGGAAATTAGTAGTGATGATTATACTGAAGATGCGATTAAAATCACGGTTTCCTTCTCGCTCCGGAAGGGGAGCTATGCTACGGTGGTTCTCAGAGAAATTATGAAAACGGATCCGATTAAATATTAAAGTAATAACCGAATTAAGAAACGATAAGTTAATTAGTGCTTGTTATTTTCTCTTTGACGGCAGTGAATGAAATTACAACGCCAAATAGTTGGAGGTTAAATTTCTTGTCAGATGATGCTTATGATATTCGTAAGACGCACTTTACCAGCGATGTGGGACCAGAACTTGATGGTAAGGAAGTGGTTCTTGCTGGGTGGGTAGAAAACATTCGAAAACTCGGTGGAATAAAATTCATTATTTTAAGAGATAAAGAGGGCCAGTCACAGATTACCATCCCCAAGAGCAATTCAAAGCTTTTTGATGAGGTGGATAATCTAGGCAAGGAATATGTTATACAGGTTCGAGGAACGGTTAAAAAAATTGAAAAGGCGCCCCAAGGAGCGGAAATAATACCCAAAGAAATAAAAATCCTTAACACCGCTATTTCTCCACTTCCCTTAGATCCCTCAGGGAAAGTTGACGCCAACCTTGACACCCAATTAGATAATCGTGTGCTAGACATTAGACGACCAGAAAAAACAGCTATTTTCATTATTCGCCATGAAACTGCTAATGCTATTCGAGAATTCCTAATCAAAAAAGGATTCACCGAAATTAATACTCCTAAGATTATTGCTTCTGCCTCAGAGGGTGGAGCTGATCTCTTTCCCATTTCATATTATGAAAAGGAAGCTTTTCTGAGCCAGTCCGCTCAACTCTACAAAGAGCAAATGTCCAGTGTTTTTGAAAAAGTTTTCGAAATCGCACCCTGTTATCGTGCCGAGTTAAGCCGAACGGTTAGACACCTAAGCGAAGTATACGCTGTAGATGTGGAAGTAGCCTTCAATGATTATGAAGATGTAATGAACCTCCTCGAAGAATTGATTTGCCATCTGTTTAAACACATTAAGAAAAATTGTTCAAAAGAGTTAATGGCTTTAAACAGAGAACTTGCTGTTCCGAAGAAACCTTTTCCCCGATACACCTATACCGATATTGTAGAAAAGTTGCAAAAAGAAGGAGTTGGAATAAACTGGGGAGAAGATATTTCCACTCAAGCTTATCGTAAACTTGGGGAATTGCTTGAAGGGGCTTATTTCATATTGGATTGGCCAACCGCGGGAAAACCATTCTACATTTTGCCGCGCAAAGATGATCCTAAATTATGTGAATCATTTGATTTTATGTATGGTTGGCTAGAAATGGCTTCGGGGGGAACAAGAATTCATAAAAAGGACATGCTTATTAAAAGATTAGAAGAACAGAAACTTGAGCCTACTTCATTTAGCTTCCATCTTAAAACATTCGATTGGGGAATGCCACCACATGCAGGATGGGGGCTTGGATTAGACAGACTTGTAATGATTCTCACCGGGTCAGAAAACATAAGAGAATGCGTTTTGTACCCCCGGGATCGGGATCGCCTCACACCCTAAAAAGTAAAAAATAGCTGGAAAAGATTACGCCGAATAGGTTCTTCTATAGTAAAACTGAAAAATTACTCAAATACTATTCTTATTTTCTCGTTGGTCAGTTTGTAAACAATGTTCTCCAGATTAGACACGCTTGTCGGAAGTCTTTTGCTGTCTGATCCCTTAACTCTCACTTTTTTTTCTAGTGAGCCGTCTGGAAGCCAAATTGTATTTACACCCAAAACTCCAACCGGAGACAAAATATCCTCAATAGTCTTCTTGGTTGATGAAGATCCTTCGATTACTCTAACCTTTCTCTTCAACGCATCACTTAAAACCTTAACAATCTTACCTTTTGGTCCAATAAAATTGGATATGTCACCCGGTCCTACCACGATTATGATTAGGCTGTTGGATTCGAAGGCTCCCCTAAACTCTGCGTCCTTAAGATTAGGAAACCTGCTCTCAAGTTCTAAAAGATGTTTAGCTACTTCCAAATCCAGAGGAGACACTTCGCCTCTCTCTATTTTCTCCCTACATGTTGAGCAGTACATTCCACTCTTAAGGCAAAAAGAACATATGGGAACCTTCAATTCACAAGTCTCCAAATTCAAATAATCATAAAGGGTAAATACTGGTTTTAACAGTTTCCCGCGAACAATAAACAGCAGTTTCGGTTTGATTTTATAAAAGTAAGCTTGCTTAAAAAACTTTTGTTGAAAATTTTAAAGAGCCTTCAGCCTGGCCGGTCTCATAAAAAATTTTAACAAAAATGAGCAGATTATATTAAAGAAAAAATTGGGGAAAGAATCCAAGAGATTTGCAAATTTTTAGCCTTTTTTCAATGTGATTTCGATGGTTGATACGTTTATCGTTGAACCTTGCTCTGCAGTTATAGGCTCTGTTCCAATCTTGATTTCACTTGGTTTGGCATCTGATACGAATCTGTTTCTTACTATCTCTGCCACATCCACAGCTCTGCTGATGGAGCGGCCACGAGCTTTCAAAACTATTTCTTTCTTCCCATTGTGGAAAAGAGTTATGCATGCCAAAACATAATTCATTACGGGTTTAGAACCGATAAATATTGCATTTTCGTCAGACATGGTAGTTACCTCTTTTGCATTTTTGGATTTATTGCATCATTGCTTGACGCGGTACTTGTACGAGAAAAAATAAAAATTTTTTGGTAAAAACAATAGCAATACCCGATTATTCTAGAAGATTAATACTAAGGGAGAGCATTCTTCTTTATCTTAATATTTAAGGTGTAGATGAATTTTTATATTACACTTGGATAATAACTTCTAATAAGCTCAAATAAAATATTCCCAGAAATTTTCTCTCCAAAAAATATTGGTTATGAGTTAAAATGGTCAAAGCATTCTATGTTCTTCTAAACTCCGGTGAGCCACTTTTTCACAAGGATTATGGTGAAAAAAAAGTAGATGAATCATTGTTTTCAGGGTTCCTAGGAGCTGTCTATACCTTCGCAAAGGAACTTGGCCATTCGGATATTCAAACAATGGAGATGGGCGATGCAAAATTTATCTGTGAGGTTTCTGAAAATCTGATTTTTGTAGTTGTAGTCGGGAAAGATGAGGATGAGCAAGAAATAAAAAACTTTCTCGGTTTTGCTTCTAAAAACTTTATTAATCGTTTTAGAGACGAACTCAAAAGATGGCGAGGAGATGTAACTGTTTTTAGGTCATTCTCGGAAGACCTTGACATCTTAGTTGAAGATTACCAGACGAAGACGCTGCCCGGCAAGGTTAAATTAGCACCCTTCCTGAGGGAAGAGACTAGTGAATTCTCAGCTTATCCATTCGATGTAGAAATAGCCTCTATTTTCTCTTTATTAGAGGATGTAAGAAACCGTGGCGGGGGGCTTCTTAGGAAAAGGTCTGAGGAAGAGTTGACCGGGATTATTCGTGTTTTATGGCCTTTTTGGATGGTTCCCTATATAGATGGAGATAGCATAGTAGTCTTGGATGCTATGAGTACAGGCTTCCTTTCACTAGAAATTAATCGCACCTCGGTTATGGGGAAAGATGAGAGACTGCTTGAAACTAATAATGCTCATGAGTTTGTAACCGCTATTGAAAAGCTGTTATCAGATTCAAAAAATGAAACGCTAGAAGAGTTTCCTCTGTACGGCTTTTTGGATCCAGAAGTGGTTAAAGAAATCGAGGTTTGTTTGTCCCACTCGAAGCTCAGCGAGGCTAAAGAATACATTATTGTTAGTCCCCTAATAAGTCAGAGTCAAGCGATTGAAAATAGAAATGTTTTCTTAGGGCTTATTGAAGAATTGAATAGGTATAATAAAAAATTAATGAAAAAAAATAATCTTGTTGTGTCAATAACCGAGAAATGGATAAAAAGAATTCAAGAAAAAATTGGGGAGACTAAGGAAGCGTATCGGATTAAAATGGAGGAAACCCGCAAAGATGTTGAGAAGCAGATTGAAATTCTGCTGCGTCTCAGGGATGACGAACTAAAAAATGTTGATGCTTGCTTGATTGAAGAGGATAAGAACCTGGTATTGGAAATAAAAAACCTATTTGGTCCTCTGATAGAAGTTTTAGAAGATGTTGCATTAAAATCCACAGAGGAAATAGAAAGAAAAATGAATAATCAAAATGATATCTTAGAACGTATAAATGGACGAATCGAGAAGATTACTAACGTTTCTGAATATATGAACAAAACTAAAAAAATCGTAGAAAATATTTCTAAAAGTATAAAGAAAATAGACTCAACCATTGAAAAAATGGCTAAACGAACAGGAATTGAAAAGGATTCCATCATACAAAATTTTGAAGATAAAATTGTGGAACAAAATTCTCGTATAGAACGATTGAAAGAAGAATTTGAGAATGTTTTAGATAAACAACAGGCATTAATGGATAAAGCCTCAAATGCACTCCATGAATTAAGAGAGCTATTTCAAAGCGAACGTAAAGAAATAGATCAGCTATTAAAAAAGCTGAATTCACTGATAATTAAATCGCCAAACAAAATATTTTCCCCCTCAATTTTTTACGTTCCGATTTACATTTCAAAATTTGAAGATTTAAAAAAGGAGCGGTTTTTCATTGTACCACCATTACTTCTATTAAAATCAAGGACTCCTATTTGTAATTTGGGGCAAAAAACACTTCCTCTCGACCTACCGACATCCCTGTTCTTAGAAACTATAATCAAAAGTGTTGAAACCTTGATTAATGAGAATAAGGAATTAAGATTCGAACTTGAGAAGGGTTTCAAAGAAACAAATCTAATCGGGTCAAAAAAAACTGAAAAACACCTTCATAAAGGCCTAAAAAATCTCTTACGGATGAATATCCTGAACGAGAAAAACTTCCAGATATTAAACGCAAGAACCACGGGCATCTTTAGAAAGGAAAAAAAACGTTAATACAGCCAAGAAAATACTAGTTTCTTGTTTTTAACCCAGTAGTTCATAAATTGTGGTTCTTTGGACGGGAATACGTCCACTCTCTCTAATCAAAGCTATCATACTCTCAGGAGAGAGATACTCCTCACTAGGAGACCCTGCAATCTTTGAAATATTTTCCTCAAAGAGCGTTCCCCCGAAATCGTTTGCACCAACATTTAAACAGAATTGAGCGAACTTGGTGCCGAGCTTAACCCATGAGACCTGAATGTTGTTTATAAGACCATCGAACATTAGACGGGAAATTGCATACACCTTAACATCTTCCATGCCCGTCGCTCCGGGCCTTGCGGATAGATTCTTATAGAGTTCGGTGTACTGATGAATGAAACTGAGTGGAACGAATTCTGTGAAGCCCCTTGTTTTCTTCTGAATATTTCTCAAAATATCCATATGGACTGCTTTATCTCTATTACTATCTACGTGTCCATACATCATGGTACTTGAGGTAGGGATATTCAATTTATGAGCTTCCTCTATAACCTCACTCCATTCTCTTACCGAAATTTTTTCGGGACATATTATGGCTCTTACCTTGTCCACTAATATTTCTGCAGCTGTTCCAGGCATAGAGTCTAATCCTGCCTCTTTTAAAATTTTTAAGACTTCATGTATGCTCAACTCTTCTCTTCTCGCAGCATGATATATTTCCATTGGGCTGAAAGCATGAATGTGTATATCCGGGCTAACTTTCCTTACTGTTTTTATTATCCGCAGGTATAAATCAAGATCAGCTTCTGGATGAAGTCCTCCCTGGATGCAAACCTCTGTTGCTTTTAACTTTACTGCTTCAAGGGTTTTATCTTCAATTTCTTTGGCCGATAATAGAAACTGGTTTGGAGATTCCTTGTCTTCACGAAAAGCACAAAAGCGACACCGGTTAACGCAAACGTTTGTGAAGTTGATGTTCCGATTAATTACGTAGGTTACAACATCTCCCACAGTTCTCTCCCTAACATGATCCGCAATGAGAATCAATGCCAGGAACTCTTGGCCGGTGCAACCAAACAAAAGCTCTGCTTCGTCTACTGAGGGCGGATGCCCGTCAATGGCCTTATTAAGTATATGGGAAATTTCACCATTTATGTTGTCCAACAAATTCAATCTTCACATCTTCCTGTAACCTTTTTTGTCTGCCAATTCGTGGACAAGTGGGGCAACGATGCTTGAGATATAATTTTTTTGTATGTACTTTGGATAGATTGGTAATCTTTCTATGAGACTGAAACCAGCTTCTTTGGTGATTTTTCCAAGTTTTTTCTTTGATGGCCAGGAATGGGTAGGATTTATTTCATCTGCTGTGATTGGAGAAATACCGCCCCAATCATTCATTCCTGACGTAAGCAGCTCACGTTCGTGTTTGATATTTAAATTTGGTGGGATTTGAATATTTGTTTCCCCTTTAAAAACTAATCGCGTGATAGCTGCAGTTAATATTATATCCTTCAATCTTGGTGGTGGAACATTTTCCATGGGAGTGTTTGGTTTGGGGTCAAAGTTTTGAATTATTATCTCTTGAATATGGTCATATTTATCATGAAGATTTTTTAACACATAGATGCTTTCAATTCTTTCCCCCAATGTTTCCCCTATTCCTAGTAAAACGCCGCTCGTAAAGGGCACTCTTAACTCTCCTGCATATTCTATAGTTTTGATTCTGTGTTTAGGTAATTTTCCCGGGCTGTGTCCATGAGCTTCCCCTGGTTCACACAACCTCTCACTGCTAGTTTCCAGCATGAGACCCATACTGGCATTTACTTGTTTTAATTTTTTAATCTCATCCCTTTCTATAATTCCTGGATTGCTATGGGGGAGCAACCCTATTTCCAGTGACATCAAACAAAGATCGTACAGGTAATCAACCGTTGATGAGTATCCCCACTCCTCCAGCAATTCTTTTACCTCGGGATACTTTTCTTCAGGCTTCTCCCCGAAAGTGAAGAGTGCCTCGGTACAACCCACCTCTTTACCCTTAATTAAAACCGTTTTCACCTCATCTGGCTTCATGATCCTTCCAGATGGGTTCCCCGGTTCGCGCCGGAAGCCACAGTAGCCGCAACTATTTCTACAATAATTTGTTAAGGGTATAAAAACGTTTGAGGAGAATGTAATAATGTTATCATAATATTTTTTCCTAATGCTATCTGCTGCTTTACATATTTCGCTAAGATTTCCACTGCTTGCAAGTGTTAGTGCTTCCTCGAAGTCTAGGTCTTCCTCCTCAAGATTGTTAAGCAATTTCTGAACCTTCTTTTCATTTAAGAATTTGAAAATTTTTGTCTCCTTATGTTACTATAGTTAGTACTCTATTTGGACTGGTTTATTTTTTCTTTTTAGCCGATGGGAAAGAGCCCATTATTTTGACCTCTCCGGCCTTTTTGCCTATGTTTTCGATGGCTTCCTTAACTTTGGGATCTTTTCTATGCCCCTCTAAATCCACAAAAAAGATGTAGTCTCCCAAGACCTTTTTGGAGGGTCTGGACTCAATTCTGGTGAGGTTGATGTTTCTATCCCTGAACTCCTCTAAAACCTCGCACAAGGCTCCGGATCTATCTTGTAGTAGAAATATCGCTAGGGATGTTTTATCATAACCTGTTGGTTCGCTGTCTTTAGAGGCTAGTACCGCAAATCGAGTTTCATTTGTTTGTTCATCCTGTATTCCCTCAGCGATTATGGTCATTCCATACAATCTGGCTGCTGTCAAACTGCCTATGGCCGCAATGTTTGTATCATCCTCCTCTGCAACCATCTTTACTGCCTCCGCTGTGCTGTGAGTTTCTGAGAGATATACGTGGGGTAATTTTTTGGTGATAAATGTTCTGCACTGAGCTAATGCTTGCGGGTGAGAATAGACCTTAGTTATTTTATCCAGACTAATTTCTTCTTTTGAAATTAAGTTATGAACAACCGGGAGAATAATCTCCCCACAAATTTTTGTCTTGCTTCTGGCTAAGAGATCAAGAGTTATGGTCACTGTACCCTCCACCGAATTTTCAATTGGAACGATTCCTATGTCCAGATGTCCATTTTCCACCGCAGAAATTATACTTCCAATTGTCGACATCGGAATCATTTCGGCCTCAGTTTCTGAAACATACGTTAATGCCGCTTCCTCTGTAAAAGTTCCTTTTGGGCTCAGATAAGCAACTTTCTTCACTTCACCTCTAGCTTCGCCTTCAATTCTTCTCCCATAGTCGATAATCTCGAGAAAAATTTTATTAATGAAATTTGTATCCAACCCTCTCTCATCAGCCATTTTTTCACTAATTGTGATTACTTGAGTTTCTCTTTTTTGGTCTCGAATCTTCAATTTTAGATTAGACTTTATTTCTGCTAGGTCTCTAATCTTATCCCTTCTTCGTGCCAAAAGCTCCACTATCTGCAGATCTATTTCATCGATTTCCTTTCTGAGAGTAACCAATTTATCCCGAATATAAGTATTTGAATTCAATTTATACACCAGTTTGTGACTTAAGAATGCGAATCTTTTTATGCTTAATAACTTTATGTTGAAATATACTTGACCCCTTTCAAAATTAATATATTACATTGAATCTCTTTCTTAATATTAAAGAATATCTCAGAGTTCATTAACTATTAGGATCTGCATAAACGGTGTCTTAAAGATGTGCAAATTACTGGTTCTGTCAGAAAACCAAGAAGAAGATACGAAAGACATTTTGGAAGTTTTCGTTAAAAACTTTGGTCTCAAAAATCCAGACGGTTGGGGAATAGCTTTTCTAGATGAATCAACAGGATTATACCACATTAAAAAGGTCTACAATAAAGACCAAAAACTTTTGGCAGATGCCCTTTTTCATGATCTGAACGAAATAAAAACAAAGACGTTAATCGCTCACCTAAGGAAGGCGTCTATTGGCCGAAAGTGTCTAGAAAACTGCCACCCTTTCGAAAACCGCATCGGCAATCACCAATTTGTCTTTATACACAATGGCACCGTATGGCCAAGAAAGGTGCTTGAATCTAAACTGTTTACCCATAAACCGATATCGAATGATCCTACTGATTCAGAGTTAATCTTCTGCTATATTATGGAAGTGTTGGAGGAAAACAGGGTTAACCTGAACTCCTGGCAAGATATGATTAAAGAGCTAAACGAAATAATTCTGAAAATCCGTTCTGAAGCTCTTATCACCAAATTAAATTTTGTGCTTGCTGACCGGAATTATGTATACTGCTATAACTGGAATGAGCTTCAATATTCACTTATGGAAGAAAACACAAAGATTAGTACCAGCAAAGAAAAACAGTCCTCTCATTCTAAAAATGGAAAAATCGTTGTGTGCAGTAGACCAATACTGGAGAACTATTCTTGGAATTCAATCCCCCAGAAGAGCTTTCTAGTTCTCCGAGAGGGTAAAATACAATATTCTTCTCACTAAGTAGATTTAATGTCATCATTTTTTAATTAAATTTATAAAAATTAACTCTCTAATAAAGTAAAATATGCAGTTGTCATAACAATCATTTTTTTAAGTCCCTAATAGTGAATTATTCATAAAAGTTAAATCACAGTAAAATAACCACCATATTTTTGGAGAGTGAAGATTACTTGAAAGCTTTGGTACTTGCTGGTGGGGTAGGTAGAAGACTTCTCCCCTTGACAGAAACCCAAACCAAACCCATGATTA
>DXJA01000009.1 GCA_019056875.1 Candidatus Jordarchaeum madagascarense | reverse complement strand
GATTAGTTTAGAGGAAAATATTCTAATTCAAGAGTTTTAATATACTGGCGTCACCCAGCCTTCATACTGTGGATTCTTTCCTAGAGTGACTTCCGAGAATGCCTTCTGAACCTTTCTGGTTACCGGTCCTGGTTTTCCATCGGCGATTACCCGCTTATCTATTTCAACTACTGGTGTTACTTCGCCTGCTGTTCCGTATATGAAAACTTCATCCATATTGTATATAGCGGCTCTCGTTACGTCCTGTTCAACTAGTGGAATTTTCAAGTCACTGGTCATGAGCTTTATTATTGAATCGCGTGTAATTCCAATAAGGATTGAAGCAGTTACCGGGGGTGTTATCGCGTTTCGGTTCTTTATCATGAAAATGTTTTCTCCACTTCCCTCGCTTATGAATCCCCTGTGATCTAGGAATAGTGCTTCATCATATCCGTTTTCAATGGCCTCCATTTTTGCAAGAATACTGTTAATGTATTGCCCACAGGCCTTAGCCTCCGCAGGTAGTGCCCTAGGTGAAATTCTCTCCCATGAGCTAAAACAGCATCTGACACCCTTCTCTAGGGCTTCGGGACCCAAGTATCTTCCAAAGGGCACTATGTAAATTGCTGCACTCACTGGGCACTTGAATGGATTGAGTCCAAGAGAACCATACCCTCTAAAAACAATCGGGCGAATGTAAACGGTCTCCTTGATGTTATTCTTTTTTATTAGTTCAATTATAGCGTTTGATATTTCCTCTTTGGTGTATGGTATTTCCATCTTGTAAATCTTGGCCGAGTAGAATAATCGGTCAATGTGCTCCTTTAACCGGAATATGTAAACATTTTTGTCTTTGGTTTCATACCCGCGAATTCCTTCAAAGACTGCACTGCCATAATGAAGCGCGTGGGTCTTTATGTGGACCTTCGCATTATCCCATTGCACGAAGTCGCCATCCATCCAGCAGTAATCCGTTCTTTCTTCCGCTGCCATCCTTATCACATCCATTTATCGTTTTGTTGCATGTAAACATTTTAATCTTTTCGGGCAATCAGTGTTAACCACTCTAAAACTCATTGCAGATGGAGTTAAAAAAGCGTGCATTTGCAGTCACAAAAAAGTTATAGCATTAATAAAGAGACCATGAAAAACAGTACAATAATTCCAGTGGCATCCGCGATTGTGGTAACTACAGGTGTTGTTATATTATCTGGATCCCAACCTCTCCTGAAAGAAAATATAGCAACTACAATTCCAATAACAAACATTAAACCAGTTGTTATTAAACCAGAGACAAGAATTACTATGAAAATCAAGATGGGATTATATTGAATTGATACCTTGAATATTATACCTGCTAGGAAACTGGATGCAGCACCCAAGAAAGAAAAGCCAATAATTCCCACGATCAGGGTTGCCATGTAGTTCGTGCTTAGAGTTTGGGATAAACGAAATTTTGGCTCCATCAACCCCGTATACATAGCGGTTGTTAATCTTGCGGCAAGGACGGAAGCCAGATCTCCTGCCATATTTATAAACGCCGGAATCGCTATTAGAAAAGCGGGAAATAGGGACAGAACCCTTTGGTTGTCTTGTAAAACTTGCCCCGAAAAAACGGAAGCCAAAACGACCACAACTAATAATACTGGTAGGCTTTCCTTAATGATCTTTTTAACGGTGTAATACGCCATTATACTATTCCTCCTATATAAACTAGTAAAATATCCACAACTCTTACCGCTAAAAATATGCAAAGTACACTTACCACGTCGCCTACGGTGGCAAGAATAGGAATCGTTACGTTGTCCGGGTCAATTCCTCTCCTAGAAGAGTAGAGCGAAATAAAAACCGTGACACCCACCTGTGCTAGTCCGGCAACCATACCCGCAATTAAGGCTACCAATACCAACTGAACGAAGCTAACACCCTGTACCCCCAAAAAGACGGATACAAAATACCCCATCGCACCCAAAACAGTTGAAAGAAACAGGCTCAATAATAAGGCCGCGTAAATATTGTTTTTTAGCTCAGCATTAAATCCTTGATTCCAGCTAATAAGCCCTAGGTGCGTTCCGGTGCCTATACGGGAGGCGAGAGCTAAACTTATACTACCCCTCATGCTGAGCACTGCAGGAATTATGGCAAGCAGTCCCGGAACTAGTTCGTACAGGTTTTCAACATTGCTTAAAGTGACTCCGGCACCCAGTTCCCCCACTGTAGCGAGAACAAAGAATGGCAAGGATTCTCGAAGTACCTTGTATAATAGCTTCGTATCCAACAGCAAGCCGATGCATCTCCTTTAAAGCCGCTACAGGGAGGCTCAACCATCTTACAGAAACTTCTCCTTTGTAAAATTTAACAAGACAATAATAGCTACCAATTTAAAAATAATCTTTTCGGTCAAAACATGTATGGATCACAACTTAAAAAGAACCAAGATCAAGTCTATAAACTCTCATCATTATAACCTTCCTCCTAACAATTCACGCAAAAACTACAAGGAAAGATCCTTTTTTCGAAGTTATATTCCCTTAAAAAAATTAAAAATCTGAATTTATGCATATAGATGCCAACACTATATGGTTTGGATAAGAGAACTGTTTGTAAGTTTTGATGCAAAGCAGAGGCTAAGTGTGCCGGGTAACACTGGCTTGCCTCTATTTGATTTCAAGATAAACATTTATTCATAAAATAAATTCTATTTTAACAATCATTAATTATACTATAAAACATTTATAATTATCTCTGTTATTTTGTGTTTTTTTAATATGAATATGTATAAATTAACGGGTTAAAATATACTTTTTTTCCTTCTTTATGACTCAGAAAAATGTATATATAGGTAAGTGGCGTAATTAAGCGGATATTAAATTAAGTAGGAGTTAAACAAAAAAAGGTGGAAATGGTGTCATTCTGTCCGAATGATGGAACACTATTAATGCCCAAGAAGGAAAACGGAAAAAGCCAACTTATATGCAGAAAGTGTGGCTACAAAACAGAGGCAACAGACAATAAAAAGTATCGCATAGTGGTCAAAATCCCACACACGCCAAAAGACAAAACCATAGTGCTTGAAGAGGACCTCGAGAGAAAATACGAAATCGACGAAGATGAACGAGAAGAACTAAAACGACAAGCGCTCGAATACTACGCAGAAGAAGGCGAAACCTAAAAACCAGCTGTCAGCACACTCTAGAAACCCCACGATACCCGAGTAGATCTCTCTCCACAAGTATGTAAAACTAATGCAACAAACTCCTGCTTTGGCGTGTTCTACTCCTTGAGCCTAGGGAAAGCGGCTCAAACCCAGAGGTTTGAGAAAGAGGATCAAAGACCAACTAGAAGACATAATAAGCATAAACCATCGCCCAGGAACGTTTACACAAATACAAACACTAACAATTTTTTAATATTAGAACTCTACAGGTACGTCATAAGTTGGCTTATTTTATTATTTTCATTGCTAAGAAGATTTCCGTTCTTATAATTAATCTAAATCTGCTTTTCACTAGGGTTCTCAACTGGCAATTAATATACCTTAACCAACCTGCAAAAACACTTTTTTAGAGTGAGATTTGAATTTAAATAGATTATAAAAACGCTAAAGGGTATCCCAACCAAATAATGAATATCAGAGAACAGTTGCCCCCTAAACTTCTTTATGGTTTTTCAAAAATTTAAGCAATACAGTTTTTAAGGAGAATAGTCCTTTAGCTCTAAAGATTAGCTCTTAGCTGGATAATTGAAAGTTATTAGAAATCTCAATTTTGAAATATAGGTAAGCTTTTTAACACCTGTAAAATACTGAATCCTAAAAATCTCTTACTTATAGGACGGATTAAGATTGACGAGAGAAGAAAATAAGCCCAAAACTGGAGAAGCTCCGGGGTCTAAAGATGATGGGTCTGAAGAAGATGAAGAAGTGGTTGAGTTTGAGGAGGATTTCACGCCAAAAAGGGGTTTAACTTATATTTTCGTTGCCGCTGGTTTTAGTCTTTTTATACTGGCGGTGTTTACTGGTTTGAGACCATACATCATTTCAAAAATTGCGGGAGTTGATTATTCTCAAATTGCACTTTATGGGTATTACCATAATTTTGATCTCACGTATGCAATAGTAACCACTTTCATATCCGGTTCGGTAGCCGCATTGTTATATTTTTCGTGGAGCGGCCAGAAAAAATTGTTTCCAGACGGTTTGCTAATCGGGTTAAGTGTATCCATTTTCAGCCTATTCCTCCCAAACCAAGCTATTAGGATAGGATACAACTTGGACTGGATAGGCATCCTGATTTTATTGATTCTGGGCACCTTATCCGGCTCTTTAGGATTAATTCTCTCAAATAGACTCTCAACAAAATCTGATTTCCGAGACAAAGTTAATCAAGTTTCACCTTAAATGCTAAAATATTATAAAGCTTGGGAATACTTTGCTATTTAATGAGCGTGGTGGCTAAAACTGAAAATATCTCTTCATATTAAGGAACGTTTGAATCGATTCAGAAGATATGCCCGAATGACCAATGCCTAGTCATTGGCAAGAAGATACTTGGTTATCGGTGCTTTCGATGGGGTGCTGACCATACTGGGAATGATTCTGGGATACTTTTTCAGCGGGGAGATAATAAACCGTTGTCCGAAACTTACCCATCTAGGACATTCTCCCAGTGGTGTTCGGTTCCTGCTTCATAGG
>DXJA01000064.1 GCA_019056875.1 Candidatus Jordarchaeum madagascarense | reverse complement strand
GAGAGATAGTATAATCAGTATGGTAAAAAACAGATTTCCAATGAAAGGCATAGACACCATAATTAAGCAAGCCTTTGACGAAGCGGTGACTAGAAACTTGGAGGATATTAAGAAACAATTTTTAAAAACATTTCAAGCCAAGTTCCATAGAAACAAAACAGAGATTGAAACCAGCAAACAATCAAAAAATATTGAAACCTACAAAGAGGAATTAAACAACCTTCGCAACAAATCAGATTTATCCCAAAACACCCCCGCAGTGTCGACAAGCATAAACAGAACTGCCAGTATCCCTATACACTCCACAAAAAGTTCAAACGTTAATTCAATTGAGCTGGACTACCAAAAAAGAATTGACCAGTTGATTTTAGAAATAAAGAACCGTGACAAGAAATTAAAGGAAAAGGAGGAGCATATTGAAACACTTAAGAACCGATTAGAAATTCTGGAGCAACAAATTTTGCCTCCTTTTATAGAGGATTGGAAAATAGGAAGAGAATATGGGGAAGGAGAGGTCGAGCAGCTTCAGAACCAGATTAAGCGTTGGGAAATGTTGTGGCAAAAATTGAAACCCTTTTTTGGTAGTGATCCTAAATTTAAAACCCTATTTATACTGCAACGGCTAGGAAACATCAGCGTTAATAACTTGTCTAAGGCCCTAAACCTCGATTCAAATCAAACAGAGAAGCTTCTGCAGCAATTACAGGAATCAAGTTTAGTAAGGATTGAAGGAGACAGGGTCAGAATTAATTCCGATGATTAAGTGTGATAACTTCGAATTCTGTAAAAATTTCTTTTAATTCATAAGCAGTATGAAAAATGCACATTGAAGTATTGTTAATCTTTAATCTGGTCTTCAATAAGATTTCCCCAATTTTGACTTGAAAAAATAGAACGCATTTTCAAATAATTTTTGTTCTACTTCATCCTCACTATATCCTTTAATATCAGCTATTTTTTTCACAATTAATTTGCAATCCTTTGGTTCGCCTCTTATTTTATCATACTCCACGGGTCCATCAGATTCGGTCAGCAGATGATCTAAACTAATCTTTTCGGCAACATATTGCACCTTTTTAGAATAAGTTATTGCCGGAGTAATTGAAAAGTAGTAGTCTCTTTTGGTACCAACGTCAATTAAATCTTTGGGACCAGTATACCAATGAATTAGAACATTCTCAAGTCTGTACTCTTCAAGAATCTTAAAAATGAGTCTCTCAGCTCCTTTAGTGTGGAGAATCACGGGAAGATTTAGCTCTTGGGAGATTCTAAGCATTTCTCTAAAAATTTTTTCCTGCCAAGGATAAAACTCTCTACTCTTAACAAAGTAGTGATCCAAGCCAATCTCTCCAATAGCTACCAAATTCTTAGAACTACTTCTTATTAATTCTAAACCTTTCGTTAAATCCATCTCTGTAGTTCTACTACAGGCGTCGGGATGCAAACCTAAACTCGGGAAAACAAAGCCATAGTACTGTTTTGAAATCTTTATAATCGTATCCATAGATTTAATGTCCATTGAAACGGCTACGATCGCCGCTACACCAGTTTGTTTGGCACGAATAACTACATCATTAAAATCCTGGTAAAGGTCCGCATGGCAATGAACGTCAGCAAACAAATCATATCACACCACTTGTTTATTTCCAAGTGACTAATATTCCTTAACAATAATTTGATTTACGATTGATATAGTGACAAAATGGGTATAATTATCACTCTTTTTTTCTTATTTCAAATTTTTAATAAAAAAGTTTATAGTATTAAAATGTACCTAATTAATATGAGAGGTGCTAATTTGTCAACGGAGAGCAAGTACAAGCCTAACTGGAAAAATCTAATAAAAAAATTTAATTCCATACTGAATTTCGATTTTCGACAGGGAATAGAATCAAATCTTCAAGAATACATGGAGCGTTTATCACGAAGCTATAAAGAGGTATGGGATAAGTTTTACAATAACAATGTAAAGGCAAGCATAGAAAATGTGAGAAAATTCTTTGAAAAAACCGAGGAGGGAGAGAAACTTAGAACCATCTCACTGCTATTTGTCCTTACACTAATGGGTGGTTTAGCAATAGCAATTGCTCTCCGTTTTCTCTTAATCCACAACGAGATCCTAATTGGATACTCTGTTGCACCTGCAACTGGTATTTATGGAGTAATATTCGCCTTTTACTTCATTGGAGCATACCTCGCATACCATTACTTTACCACAAAAACCTGGAGACAATCTCTGAAAAGAAACAAAGAAACGGCTATAGAGAAACTAAATAAAGAACTTGAAAACATCCGGTCATACATAACATACCTCAGCGAATTCTCCAAAAAGATTTCATCAGAGGCAAGCCAAAAAATATCAAGAATAGTCAAGGTTGACACCAAAATCGCTGAGAACGAACAACCAGTTATTAAGAAACAAGAAATCCCAGACAATAAAGAGGCAAAAAAATAATAATAGAAGCCCATAGAGTAAAAGCAAACAATTGAGCAATCTATTAAATTCTTAAAGAAAAACAGAGCTTTGTAAGTTAAATTCTCATTTAACAAAACCTTCTCTACGTTTATGGGGGACGCTCCTCAAACCTTGTATAATAAATTAAGATGCCTTAATCAACACAAATAATAAGGCTAAAAAGATAGTTCTAATCAGAATAATACACAGAAAGCTGAGTGGTGATAACATTGCCTACTTGCCCGCGATGTGGTCAAAGAACAGAGGAATGGTTTATTTACTGTAAATATTGCGGTTTGCCATTAAAGCAGGAGTTGGAGAAACCAAAAAAACCAGTAACAATAAGGGTAGAAGGAGAGGAACTTGAAAAATCCTCATTAGCAATTAGAGAAGTTAGAAAGGTCAAAGAACCTAAAAGGGAAGCCAAAACGGAGTTAAAGGAGCCAGTTAAGGTCGAAGAAATTCCTGAGGAAACTAAAAGAAACCTTATAGGAAGGGGTAAAACCTACCTTGTTGAAACACGTCTAAGGAAGTTAAACAAGGATTACGAAACTCTAAAAACGCGACAGATAGTTGGAGAAATCACAGAAGAGGAATTGGAAAAGAGATCAGAACCGTTCCGGCAAGAGATAAGCGAGATTAAAAAAAGCCTAGAGGACATGGGCGCCACAGAACCACTTGAGGTTGAAGTACTATTAGCTGAAAAAGAGACGCAAATTGAGAGAAAAAAGAAACTAGAAGAGTTGCTGCTCAAGGGAGAGATCAGAGAGGCAATCTATCAAAAACTGATCTCAGAGTACGATACAAAACTGAAAGATGCTAAGAAAAAGTTAGCGGAGGGCGTTCGACAGATGGAGAAATGGCTTATCTCACTTGAGGCAGAAAAGCAAGATATATTAGATCAACAAGAAATGCTAATGGCTAAAATGAAAATTGGCGACCTACCAGTAAAAGAATATGAAACACACAAGAAAGAACTGGAAACCAAATTAAACGAAACTGATCTTTCATGCCAATTCTTGGAAGGTGTAATAGAAAGATTCAAAGCCACCGAAGTCGATTAAAAATTATTTTTTCATTTTAAAAATATTTATTTCATAAAAAATGGGAAATCAGACCCTCTCAAAACATTGACGGTAATTAAAGAGCCAAAAATGTTCCATATTTTCTCTATTTTTACTTCCAAGAAAAAATTTTATTTTGGAGAGCCTGTTTTTAATTAATTTATGGTGATTCTGTTTTAATTGATGGTGATGTGTTTTGGGGAGAGCCGTTATTATTTCGGGATGTCCGGGCACAGGGAAAACAACACTTAGCTCGGGTTTGGCTAGTGTATTGAATGCGGAGATTATAAGCTTGGGCGGCTTAGTGGAGAGAGAGGGACTTTACAGTCAAATTGATGCTGAGCGAGATACTAAGGTAGCTGATTTGAATAGATTGGTACCCCGGGTTGTGGAGCTAATAGAGAAGACTAGGGGAAATGTTATTGTTGAGGGACATTATGCAGATATTGTTCCTTCAAGTTTTGTTGACATTGTGATTGTTTTAAGGACTCACCCTGATGTGTTGAGTAATAGGTTAAAAGCTAAAGGCTGGAGTGAGCGAAAGATTAGGGAGAATGTTCAGGCGGAGATTCTTGGTTCTTGTACCTTTAACGCTTTGAAGGCCTACGGCAGTGAGCGGGTTTATGAGATTGATAACACTAATCTCTCGAATGAAGAGGTGGTTTTAGTGGCGCTCAGAATAATAGATGAAAAACCGGGGGAATATAGGGGGGGTGTAGTTAATTGGCTTTCCTTGCTTGATGTGGATAACCAGTTGGAAAAATATTTTTATTAGGGAAGGAAAGGTTTCTTTTTATCTTTTTTTCACTCTTTCCATCAGTCTTTGAACCGATATCTCGTATAGCCCCTTTTTTACCGAAAGTATTAGTGGTTTCCCTTTCATGAGCCCGTTTACATCGATTTCTAATACTCCGATTACGTCTGTTCTAACGGTTTCCAAGTTCTTATTCTCAGATTTTTCGTTACCAAAAGTGGTCTCAACTTCGGGAAAAATCGTTCCAATAGGTTGAGATTCCTCAGACTTTGTTTTTATTTGACTTTCTTCTTCCTCAGTTTTTTTGACTTCTTTTTGCGTTTTTTTGAGTTTGAATGTGGTTGACCCACAGTTAGAGCATCGGAAGGTATCTTGTGTAGGGGATAGTTGTGTACCGCAGTTTAGACAGTAATGAATAAATCCGTTTATTGGTTTTCCTTCTTGGCTCAATTGGTGCATCCTTCTTAGGTTTGCTTGAGCATTAAGGAAATGATGCTGGAAGTCTCTCTTAGAATGTTAACACTATTTGCGGGAGCCACTATAGTAATTTTTGAATTCCCATTGGGTTTGTTTTTCCACCTCATAATTCCTTTGCCACTGGGGTTTTTATTAAAGGTTAGTAGTTCTACCCCCGTGAATGTTTCGTAGTCGATTTCAAGCATTGTTTCTCTTATTAGGTTGGCTTGCTCCTCCGGCCTTAGGACATCTTCAAGCACCAGAATCACGTTCTGTTTAACCTTACCTACTATAAGTCTTATCTTGTCTTCGGAGGTTAAGCCAGTGACAACCCATTTTGGTATAATGTCTATTCTAGCACTCATCATTCTCATCACTCACCTAGTGTGACCCCATGATTAATTTGTAAAGTTCTTCGATGTTTTCTCCGGTCAAAGCGGATATGGCTACACTCTTGTGATCCGGAAAGGAGTCGAAGACCAGTTTGGGCCGCGATTTAGGCAAGTCAATCTTGTTTGCCACAATAATGTTCGGTATGTTTTTTGCCCTTAGATTCCCTAGAATGACAAGGTTTACCTGATCAAAAGGAACCTTGGTGGTGTCAAAAATGGTTAGGGCGAGGTCTACGTTGTCAAGCCACTCTATAGCCTCGATCACGCCCCTAGTTGCTTCTTTGGCTCTTTCAACTGCTTCCTCACCGGATAATCCATGTTTTTGGAAAACCCGGTAATCGATTTTACTAGAGATGCCAGGCATATCCACAACATTCATCTTAAGATGCTTTCCGTTGTAATTCATCTCTAAATGTTCAATAACATTGGCTTTTCGAGTTTCGTGTGGAACAGGTGAAACTTTCCCAGCCTCTTTTCCCATCCATTCCATGCATATTCTATTAGCAAGTGTTGTTTTACCCGCGTTGGGGCTACCATAAATGCCCAGTGTGAACTCCCCGTTTTTTTGAAAACTTTCGATATTTTCGAGAACCAGTCCGCCATTTCACTCCATCCATTCAACCTTCATATTAGATTTTTGAGTAATCGTTCCCCCCCACTTAATCGCAGATAGCACTTTTCTCGTGCCGTTCGTAACAGTGTTACCAATTTTGTGGGACTTTTTTGTTTTTCTAGGGGACTTGGTGTAGCCAATGATGGTAGCAAAAATTAGATCCCCCATGCGAGAGAGAGTATTCGAGTTTTCCAGCAACACGATATTCACACCAAGTCCCTAACTAGATAAAATAAGCCGGCAATAGTTGTCTAGTAATATTTGTAATTTAAAAATATGTAACATAGGGATAATACTTGCATCCTACCAGTAAGTGAAAAAAATGAATTAACCAACAATATTTTACACAGGAAACTAAAATGGTATCATACCATCAGAAACAGCAACAATATCGATAACAATTTGCCTCACGCTCATAACTTGCATAAAAATTTAATATTTTTTCAGAAAACCACCAAAAATCTGAGAAGTTTTATATACTCTCTCAGAGCTATAGTTTTTAAAAAAAATTAGTGAGGGAAAATAATGACTACAATAAAGAGACAAATTTACAGAGCTTTAAAGTGGATTGCCATAATCGCAGGATTAACTTCAACAATTTTCGGCCTTCTTCTCGGTTATAACGCTACTCAAGCCCTAAACAACATTTCAATGATAAATTATCAAAGCTATTTACCTACCGGCTATCCCAGTTTTCTCTATT
>DXJA01000063.1 GCA_019056875.1 Candidatus Jordarchaeum madagascarense | reverse complement strand
GAGTAATACTTTGAAATTAAAGGATTTTAAAAATATGTCAGCAAAACAGGAAAAAACCGATTTTTTAACTTTACTGCAGGATCTATCTAATGCATTTATTACTGTTAAAATTTTTTTGGAAAAGTTTCTAAAATGACATAGTAATATTATTACGAAGAAGATTAATTCAAACACGGATCGTAAAAACCAGCTAAATTTTACAAATTAGTGTTTTACAAAACTCGTTACTAGGTGTTTATATTTGCGAAAAGATAAAAGAGGAATTTTCGAAGTCGTTAAGCATGATGGTCCAGGAAGAATAGGGAAAATTGATTTAATTGATAAAAAAATTTTTACTCCTTTACTTATTCAGACTCAATTCCATCACATAAATTACAATTCTGAAGAAATGCTGGTTTTGAATGTTCTACCTGGTTATCTGGAAGAACGATCTTATAACAATGTTTTTCTAACAAACACCATCAATCCTTTTTTCTACTCTAATTTGAATCAAAATATAGAAGATCAACAAAGATTGCAACCTAAATTCTTAACTGTTCCTTGTGGGCTTTTTGTAGAAATAGATAGGAAAAATACCGCCAGATTTTTTGATATTTTAATAGAAAATGCTCAGTATTTTAATGAAGCAATTGGAAAGAAACATCTTGCTGTTCCGGTTTTTTATTCAAAGTATTCCGACTTGTGTGAGAAACATGTTGATGACCTTTCTCAAATCGGTTTTGATATGTATGTTTTGAGAAATCTAAGAGATATTATTGTAAATCCTCGTCAACTGGTAGAATTTATTATAAATGTAAGGAAAAAAATTCCGCCTGACTCTTTAGTGTATGTTCCAGGGCCAATTCATCCTTCCTATTACCCTCATTTAATTTATTCAGGTGTAGATATTTTCGACACAACACTCATGATAATGGAGGCTAGGAGAGAGAGTCTATTATTAGAAGATGGGACGAAAAAAATTGGAGGGCTAGTTGAGCTTCCCTGTAACTGTCCGGTTTGTTCAGCTTACAGCGTATATGAACTTATGGAATTGCCTCCAGATGACCGTTTTTACAAGCTACTGCAACATAACATTCTCTTTGCGGATTCCGTTTTAAAAAGAATAAAATTGGATATAAAGGAGGGCTTTTTGCGGGAAAGGGTGGAACTGTCATCACATTACTCGCCGACACTAGCGGCATATCTTCGAATTTTGGAAAAGTCCCATTACAATTTTCTTGAGGAGTATACTCCAATTTCCAAAAAGAGGGTTATGTACTGTATAGGGCCAGAATCCTATCATCGGCCGGAGGTAGAGCGGTTTAGGAAGAGAGTTTCTGAACGTTATTCTCCCATTAATGGTATTCGAACTGTGGTTATTTTACCTTGTTCTGCAAAAAAACCTTATTCCCAATCCCAATCCCATAGGAGGTTTAGAGAGGTTATAAGACGTATTGGTAGGGGGTTAGTTCAAGAGGTTATACTTTCGTCTCCCTTAGGGCTGGTTCCAAGAGAGCTTGAACGAGTCTATCCTGCGGCGTATTATGATATTCCAGTGACAGGTGATTGGGATCAGGAGGAAATAGAAATAGCTTCAAATTCTCTTTTGAATTATTTAGAAAAATTAGATGAAGATACAGTATTAATAGCCCATCTAAATGGTGGATATCGAGAAGCTTGTTTAAGGGCTTCCGCCATGTCAGGCAAAGAGATTATATTTACAGATATATGCGGTAACGTGTCGGGGAATGAGAGTTTATATAACTTGAAAAGAGTTTTGGAGGATTATGCTGACTTATCGGGAACTAGAAAGATAGGAGAAATTGACTCTCTAAGAAAAGTTGTTGATTATCAGTTCGGAATAGATGCTGGAGAAAAACTGATAACTGATTACACAGATATAAAAAGAGACCGGGTGGGAAATGTAAAAATTTTGCTGAGTAGAAAATTAATTGCCTCATTTGACCACACCTATGGTTTATTTAAATTAACTTTAAGAGGGGCTGAGCGCTTGTCCAATTTTGGCTATTGGATAGAATTTGATGGAGATACAATAAGTGGTACAAATCTCTTCGCTCCAGGTGTTAAAGATGCAGACCCACAGATTAGACCTAGAGACTTTGTAATGGTCCATAATTGTTTAAAAGAACTGGTTGCGGTTGGAGTGTCTAATATGAGTGGTTTAGAGATGAAATTTTCAAAAAAAGGCATTGCTGTTGAGCTTACTGATAAAAAGAGGATTAAAAATGTATGAAACTAATGATTCTGAATTAGTTGGTAAAATTGTTGAAATCCGTAAAAAAAGTCTAAACAAACTTAGAAGGGACTTTAGGGAGAGACCTGTGAAATACTGGTTGGAAAAGGATCGCCTTTTGAACAACACTGGTACTTCTTTGGTTGTTATTCTTGCTACTAGAGGTTGTAACTGGGCTTTATCTAATGGGGGAGGCTGTTCGATGTGTGGATACATTTATGATGCTCCCATAACTATTCCTGATTCTTCATCTTTAATTAAGCAATTTGATTCAGCGTATGAAGCTAGCATTTCGGTTAAAGCCCCCTTAGCAATAAAGATTTTTACTTCTGGAAGTTTTTTTGATGAGAGGGAAATACCTAAAGCCGCTCGAGAGTCAATTCTTAAAAAAATCAATATGGATAAACGGATTGAAGAAGTAATTGTCGAAACGAGACCCGAATATGTTAACCACGAAATTTTAAGGGAATGTCGCGAAATACTGGGAGAAATATATTTTGAGGTAGCCCTTGGTCTTGAAACAAGCAATGATAATATTAGAAATCTCTATATAAACAAAGGCTTTGAATTAAAAGACTTTGAAAGAGTTGTTTCTATGGCTAAAAATACTGGAGTTGGTGTGAAATCCTATGTTCTTATAAAACCACCTTTTCTGCGGGAGGGAGAAGCGATAATAGACTCTACATCGTCTGCTATTGATTCTTCTAAAATCGGTGTTAATTCTGTGTCATTTAATCCTTGTACAGTACACAAAGGCACTCTGGTGGAACATCTATGGAAACTAGGCAAGTACCGGCCTCCGTGGCTTTGGAGCATAATTGAAATATTAAAAAGAACCTCAGAGAAGATAAATAACCGAATAAGAATTATCTGCAGTTTGGCCGGAATGGGAAGCAAGAAGGGCCCCCATAACTGCGGAAAATGTGATAAAAAAATTCGCGAACTGCTAAATGAATTTACACTAACTCAAAACCCAGAAGTACTTTCAAATGTAGAATGTAACTGTAAACAAGAGTGGCTTGACTATTGCGAAAAGGAATTTATCTAACACTAAATCTTTAAATTATAAGAAGAGAATTTAGGAATCTTTTAATTTTAAAAGTA
>DXJA01000062.1 GCA_019056875.1 Candidatus Jordarchaeum madagascarense | reverse complement strand
GCTCAGGGAGACGTTTTTGGCAGTATAGAGACTGGAAAATGGGTTGGAAAATTATCTGCTCCAGTGGGGGGGAGACTTAGAGAAATTGGAAAGGTAGTGAGTAATCCCAAACCGGCGAATAGTGATCCATATGGTGAGGGTTGGTTTGTAGCGATTGAACCCAACAATTTGGATAAGGATTTGAAAAATCTTTTAAATGGTGACGAAGCTGTTGATTGGCTTAAAAGGGAGATAAAAGACAAAACTGATGAAGAAGTATAAACTGTAACAATCGGCTTAGTGGGTTGATGTTCTGATCCCTTCTTATAGTGTTTATTCTAGTTGTTGAGAACTCTTTTTTCATTGGAGATTCTGTTTCTGGATAGATGTTTTCGAGTTGCCTAAACGCATGGTTTAAAACGTTTTGAAAGCATATTTTTAGTTGGAGGGTCGTTGTAGTTGGTTGATCTTCGTCCTTGGGTTTTGGAGAGTCATATATCTCGGATTGCTTCTGAGATTCAAGAGGTGGAACTTGGCCGTAAAAGGCTTGCCGAGACTTTTCGCAGGATTAAGGATAAGGATATTTTTGACATGGTACAGCGTAGTGGATTTTTGGATGTTTTTGAGAAGAAATTGACTTATCCGGTTAACTCAGTGAAGCTTGAAGGAATGCGGGTTGGTGCTGTGGATGGTGGAATGATAAGCCGGTCTTTTCATGGAATTGACCTGATGCTTATTAGAGCCGTGGCTGCAATCTTCGTTTATGGGCATGAAGAAGGAGTTCAGGTTGAGTATTTTCCTAGAGAGTATCCTCCCCCGGCCATTGTTTCTAACCTAGAGCCTTTATCCCGAAGCGACTATGAGGTCTCGGCCTCGTTGGAGCGTTTAATGGCTGAGACCAGAGTGGCTATTGATTCTCAGGCGCGTCACCCAATGGACATAATTATTCTGGACGGGTCAATATTACCCCAGCCGAGTGACAAGCCCTCATCACCCTTACTATTTAAGAAATATGAAAACGTGGTTAAATCCTTCGAAAAACTCTACAAGGTGTCTACTGATAATGGGATTCTTCTCGCGGGGGTGGTTAAAGATAGTAGAAGCACGAGATTCCTTCAAATACTCTCACGATTGGCTCCGCCTCTTTTGGATAAAATCGAAGGGCTGAGGGGTTTATTGTCGTTTGATTATCGGCGAGTTATTCAACGTACCAGAGACACGGAATTTTTGTATCGTTTCCTTGATGTGGGGGAAAGAACAGCAACCTTCAAGTACGCGGAGAACAGCGAAAAGTACGGTCCGTTAAAAGATCTCAGACCAGAGTGGGCGGATAAACTCAGCGTCTTTTACCTTAAGCCGGTCGAATTGGATAGTCCATTGAGAATCGAGTATCTATCAAGTGATAGGAGTCCGATTAAAACCGTTGAAAAAATCTCTTCCCTCGTCTACTCTTTATCCTGTCATCATCCAGAATTCGGGCTTCCTTCGGTGCAGGTTGAAGCCCATGCTCAAGCTAAGCTTCTGGAAACCGATTTAGACTTCATCTATGATCAAATAGTGCAAAAAACTGGTATTTCCCCCTCGCTTATGAAACTGCGCAGGAGTTATGGTTTATAATTCCTGAATCTAATTACAAGAGAAGGAAGATATTTAGATATGTTTAAATTGGTTTTTCAGTAGGATCTTGGTGAGGAGAATAAGTCAATGAAATTCGTGGGTACCGTAATCACTTCAAATTTTCCCCCCAGTCCAACCACCTCAAATTTTAGTTTCGTGATTACCAATGATGAGCCAATTCCGGTGAGGAAGGGTCAGTATGTTCAAATTAACACTGAGGACGGTTTGCTACTGGGTATGATCCAAGAGATAATTAAAACCAACCGCTTCTACTCACATGCGGAGTACGTGAAGGAATATGAAAGGGGAGGGCAACCTTTAACCTCAATTTTTCCATGCGACCGGTGGGACATGCTCATTGCGACCGCAAAACCCTTGGGTGTTTTCTCCAATGGTTTTTTTGATAAGGTGAGTTTCCCTCCTTCCCCTGGTGAGCGGGTTTACGTAGCTGACGATGAAGTTCTCGTAGATTTGCTAGGTCTTGACTTGGAACATGGGCTGTATTTGGGAAACCTGCGTTTCCACGATGTATCGGTCTCTCTGAATATGACGAGACTATTGCAGAAACACCTAGCCATTTTGGCAATGAGCGGAAGTGGAAAATCCTATCTCGCCTCGGTATTAATCGAAGAGTTACTGTCTAGAAAAATCGAAAGTGGCAGAGTCGCAGTTGTGGTTATTGATGTTCATGGTGAATACTCCTCACTTGCGAATAAACCAGATAAAGATGTGCACTCTGGTCTTTCAGATAAAGTAACTGTTGTAAAGAGTTCCTTTGTACAATTCGCAACCCCCCTTATATCCAATAGATGGTTTGGAGCTTTCCAACCAGAGATGTCACCGATACAAGTACGTGAGTTGGGTAAAATAATCACCGAAATGAGAAGAGAATATAGAGAAAAATCCTACTCTCTACAAGACCTATTAATCCGAATAGAAAATGATTCAAAAATACCGCAGAGAACGAGAGAAGCAATGTTAGGCTGGCTGTATGAACTTGAGGATACCCGACTCTTCGGAACAGAAGAAACCCCTGATTTAGAAAACATTGTTAAAGCTGGCCATGCAGTCATCCTAGATTTGAGTGAAGCCACCAGTCTTAGGAAAAAACAGTTAATCGTAAGCTATATTGGCTCCCGATTATTTGGTCTCAGAAGAAGAGGCGCAATCCCACCATTCACAATGATTCTCGAGGAGGCACATCAGTTCTGTCCACAAGCAAGACAGGAATTAGCAATCTCTCAAAGCATCATAGAACAGATAGCAAGAGAAGGAAGGAAATTTTACGCTGCGCTCTGTCTTATAAGTCAGAGACCAGTGAGATTATCAACTACGGTTCTCAGTCAAGCTAACACGCATATTATGTTGCGAATCTCAAATCCTAATGACTTGGACACTATTAAAGCAAGCTCCGAAATGATAACCTCAGAAACAGCAGCAATGATTTCCAGCCTGCCGGTAGGAGAAGCCCTAATAGTGGGCAGTGCCATAAACTTTCCTCTCTTTGTGAAAATTAGGAAACGCTACACCAAAGAATCAACCTACGAAGCAAACCTAGAACAAGCAGCCAAAACTTTCGAACAGTCAACATCCCCGGACATAAAATAAACAATTTTTTTCAAAAATATTGAATTTTCTTAGGTTTACAAATCAAAAAAAGGAAAATTGAACCATTAATTTTGGCGATAATGGTTTCATTTATATATGAAATCTCCTTTTAAATCATTAAAAAATATGTCGAGGGTTTAATGTTGAGTTTAGATTTTGGTGAAGGAGTGGACAAAGTTAGAATTAAAGTGTTATCAGAAAACACAACTGACATCACACTTTTAACAGATGAGAAATTCAAAGAAAAGGTACAACAGCCTGGATCCTCAACAGTGATGTGTATGGCAGAGCATGGTTTAGCAATGCTTTTCGAAGTTAAAAAAGGCGAAACTGTTCACACATTCTTACTAGACGCCGGTGGAATACTGGGTACTATTGCCAATAACATGAAATATCTTCAAATAGACTCCAGCAAAATTGAAAAATTTGTTCTTTCACACGGTCACTTTGACCATTTCGGTGGGCTCAATAATATCGTCAGCCAGTTTTCTGAAGGAACAGAACTTATAGTTGCCAAAAACGCCTTTTTCCCGAAATGGGCACTTATGGGTGAGCTAATGGGCAAACAAATAGAAATCGATATGCAAAAATTGGAGCAACTACAAAAAGAACAAAAAATCAGGCAGCTCCCCACACTAAACAAAGAAATGCTCAACGAACAGATAAAAAGCAAGAATTTAAAACTGATAGAAACAAACAACCCCGTTCAGTTAGCTCCGGGAGTCTGGACCAGTGGTGAGATAGAAACCCCGCTCAAGGAGGAGCTGACCACCGGACTATACGTTCAAAAAAATGGCAAAATACTCTTCGACGATTTCCGAGACGAAATTTCAATATTCATCAACGTTAAAAACAAGGGTTTAGTAATCCTAACAGGATGCGGACACACCGGAATAATGAACACAGTGAAAATGGCGCAAAAACTTTCCGGAATAGAGAAAGTCTACGCGCTTATTGGTGGCTATCACATGAACTGGGCAAGCAAGGAGAGAATTGATAAGACCATAGACTTCCTCAAAAAACTAAAACCAGAAATACTGTGCGCCATGCACTGTAGCGGCTTCGGATTCACAGCAAGGCTAATGAACGCCATTCCAGAAAGCTCAGTTCTTGGAATAGTTGGAACATCTTTCAATCTCTAGCATACAATTTAAGGAAAAAACTCCATCTTCTCCCCCCTCTTTCTTTCTTAACTATTCAGCGTTCATCCCTTTTTGAACCTATGAATTGTTCTTTCCAATAACATTTTATGAAAAAGAAAAATTTTGTCTCCCCTCAAGTCGTAAGGGGAGCTTCTTGCGTCGAAGATTCCGATGCGAGTTTAATTAATCCTCCCCTGTTTGCTATGCCCCTTAAAGAAATTTACAAGTATTTTAGGATATTACAATTAGAATTTTTTCTACCGCTGGTTCGCACACCTTACGAACGCCGTTTGCGCCTTGGGTTTCCTGTGTATTTGGTTAACCCATGAGTTCGCCGGGTTCGTAGTGACTCTTTAACAGACCCGCTTTTTCTAGGATTTTTACTTGTGCTGAGACGTTTGCTTCTGTTTGTTTGAGTGTTTCTGCTATTCTGCTTACGTCCATCTTTTTCTCTCTGAGGAGTCTCAAAATTTCCCATCTTGTTTGTGAAGCTAGGGCTTTCGCGATTTTCGCTACTTCTTCATTTTTAACAGTGAGTTCTGACATTAACTTCACCATTTTATATTTTACTTAAAGAGTATAGTACCTTATAACTCTTTATAAATTTATCCTATTTAATAATAGTTTTTTAGTGTATTTATTGTGTGTTATAGTTTTTTATGAAATTAGTCGTTTACATTCTCACTTTTTTCTGTCTTTAGTATAACTTTAAAATATTTGTGTATGTTTAGGTATGTTCATTTTACCTTTTTTCTTTTGATTAAATCTTCTATCAAATTTCTTAATTTGATTATTTTTGTGCAAAAATAACCACTTTTTAATTTTAATT
>DXJA01000061.1 GCA_019056875.1 Candidatus Jordarchaeum madagascarense | reverse complement strand
CTGATGTTTCGTTTGGGATGCCGTGTCTCTGAAGCTCTGGCTATCGCAGTGGAGGACATTGACCTTGCGACAATTATTATTGTCATGTTGGAATTGGTCTATTATCACGTGTGAAATTGACATCTCTGACATTTTCAGAAATTATAGGCAAATTATAATAATTATAGGAGGTTAGAAGTGTAATGTTTGCAGCTCCAGGTTTAGGCTACGACCGCGCCATCACCATTTTCTCGCCCGACGGACGACTTTTCCAAGTGGAATACGCAATTGAAGCTGTACGTCGAGGAACCACCGCAATAGGTGTAAGATGTAAAGATGGTGTGGTACTAGCAGTGGAAAAACGTGTATTAGCCCTTCAAGATCCAGAAAGTGTAGAAAAAATATTCGTAATCGATGAACATATCGGAAGCGCAATCGCCGGACTAACCGCGGACGCTCGCGTGTTGGTTAACCAGGCTAGAGTTGAGGCTCAGCGTAATCGTATAATATACGATGAGCCTATTAATGTTGAAGGTCTTACCAGGTTTATTGGCGACACTAAACAAATGTACACTCAGCATGCGGGCGTTAGGCCTTTCGGGGTTTCTTTCCTGATAGCCGGAGTAGATGAGATAGGCCCTAAGCTATTTATGACGGATCCTTCTGGAACTTACTGGTCTTATTGGGCGGCTGCCATAGGCAGTGGATCCCAGGCTGCCAAAGAAGTTTTAGAGAAGGAATATAAGCAGGAGATGGGGCTTAAGGATTCTATTAAGCTATCTCTGAAGGCTTTGAATCAGGTGCTGGAATCTGAACTTGATCCTACAAAGGTTGAGGTTGCTGTTGTAGACATCACTTCAAAGATTTTTAAGAGACTGTCTTCTGGCGAGGTTCAAGGTTACATCGATGAGATTAAAAAATCTGGTAGCACTTAGGAATGATAGTTATGTCTGATATTCGGGGTGCAAAGTGGGTCGATTTAGGTGATACCGTAGTAGCTCGTTTAGAGTCCCACGGGGAAAAATTCGAAATTCTTGTTGATCCCAACAAAGCATGGGATTTTCGGCGTGGCGGGGATGTTGACTTGTCCGAGGTATTAAAGAGTTTCGACATTTTTGAAGATGCCCATAAAGGCTTCAAAGCAACCGAGGAGAAACTGCTTGAAATCTTTGAAACAACTGATGTGGATGAAGTCGCGCGAATTATTCTGAAAAAGGGATTTATTCAACTCACTACAGAGCAGCGTAGGGAAATAATTAATAACAAAAAATTACAGATAGTTAACATTCTTGCCCGTAATTGTATTAATCCCCAGACCAGTCTCCCTCATCCTCCAGCAAGAATCGAACGAGCTATGGAAGAAGCTAAGGTTCAAATCGACTTATGGAGAAGCCCCGAGGAGCAGGCAAAAGATGTGCTAAAAATGCTGCAGCCGATAATACCGATAAGAATGGAGCTCTTAAAATTGGCTGTCAAGTTTCCACCCGAATTTTCAGGCAAGGGGTATAGCATTTTAGAACGTTTTGGAACAGTGTCTAAGGATGAGTGGCAGAGAGATGGTTCTTGGATTGCTGTGGTGGAAATTCCTGCGGGTCTTAGAGGCAAAATTGTAGAAACACTAAATAACCAAACAAGAGGAAAAGCGCAAGTAAAATTTATTAAAGAATAAAAGGTGGTTTGTTTTTGTCTTTACATTTTAAAAATAGAGAAATAGTAGTGCCGGGGGAGTTACTTGCAGAGGGCGAATATAAACCCGGTGAAGGTGCTTTTAGAGAAGGTAATTATATTTACTCCTCCGTGGTCGGATTGGCGGAGGTAAAAGGTAAAATTGTACAAGTTGTTGCTTTTGAGGGAGCGTATATCCCAAAAGCTGGAGATGTGGTTATAGGAAAGGTTATGGATGTAAAAATGACTTCATGGAGAATTGATATAAAGTCACCTTACCAAGCTATAATGCATCCCATAAATGTTTCAGAGCGGCGTTTGGATCTTTTAAAAGATGATCTTCGCCGATTTTTTGATGTAGGAGATACGCTGGTTGCAAAGATAATGTCCTTTGACCGAACACGTACGCCTGTGCTGACCACAAAGGAGCGGGGTCTCGGTAAACTTCAAGGTGGATACTTGATTGAGATGCTGCCCACGAAAATTCCACGTTTGATTGGACGTAAGGGTTCTATGATAAACATGATTAAAAAAGAGACTGGATGTCAGATTGTTATTGGTCAAAATGGAATTGTTTGGGTCTCTGGTAAAAGTTTTGAAGATGAAGAGAGAGTCATAAAGGCTATACGACAGATTGAACGCGAGGCCCATACCTCCGGTTTGACTGATAGGATTAGAGATTTAATTCAAAAGTAAATTTTATTGGGTGATTAAATGGAAGATATTCATATTTCATCGCAGATTAAACTATTAACTGAGGAAAATTTAAGACTTGATGGCAGAAAGTTAGATGAACTTCGACCAATTAAATTGGAAGTAGGGGTTCTCTCGAGAGCCGACGGCTCTGCATATATTGAGCAGGGAAAAAGTAAGATTCTTGCAGCGGTGTATGGTCCACGCGAACTACACCCCCGGCATCTTGCACAGCCTGATGAGGCTTTACTCCAATGTGTTTATAGAATGGCTACCTTTTCTGTGGAGGAGAGAAAAAGCCCTGCACCATCTCGTAGAGAGACAGAGCTTTCAAAAGTCATAACAGAAGCTCTTGCCCCCGCGGTTTTTCTAAAATATTTTCCGAGAGCTTCCATAGATGTTTATATACAAGTAATCCAAGCCGATGGAGGTACTAGATGTTCAAGTATAACTGCTGCTTCCATAGCCTTAGCCGATGCTGGAATTCCTCTGCGTGACTTGGTAGCGGCCTGCGCTGCTGGAAAGATAGATGAGAAAATAGCTCTTGATTTAAGTGACGTAGAAGATAAAAATGGTCAGTCAGACTTGCCTGTTGCCATAATGCCTAGGAAAAATTTAACTACATTACTACAAATGGATGGCGTCATGACCAAGGAAGAATTTAGCGAAGCCTACGAACTAGCTGTAAAGGGTTGTCAGAAAATTTATGAAATGCAAAGAGAAGTTCTAATACAAAAATATATTAACATTCAAGATGAGGTTTCAGAAGAAGAAGAAAACGAACAAAGTAATGGAGATTAAAATAAAATGCCTCACAGTCTAATTTCAGAAATTGAAATAAAATACATAAGATCACTTGTAAGCAAAGAAAAGAGAGTAGACGGCCGCGGTCTTAAAGAGACACGCCCCATAACGATAGAATGGGGAATAGTGGAGAAAGCTAATGGCTCGGCTAGAGTAACCATAGGCAACACAAAGGTTATAGTAGGGGTGAGTGCAGAAATTGGAACCCCCTACCCGGATACTCCTAACTCGGGAGTCGTAACGGTCGCCGCAGAATTCATACCAATGGCTTCCCCCTACTTTGAATCAGGTCCACCCACTGGAGAGGCCGTCGAGTTAGCAAGAGTTGTTGACAGAGGTATTCGGGAGTCTAAAATGGTAGATGTAGATAAACTCTGTATAATTCCTAATGAAAAAGTGTGGATTCTCTTCATAGACATTTATATTATTGACCATGGTGGAAACCTATTTGACGCTTCCTCTCTAGCATCTGTAACCGCTTTACTTACAACTAAGATTCCAAAAACTGAAGTAGAGGATGGAAAAGTAAAAATTCTTACTGAAAAAATTCCTATTCCCATAAATAACATACCTGTTTCATTAACTCTCGCAAAGATAGATGGCCAACTGGTTGCGGATCCTATATTAGAAGAAGAAAATGTTATGGATTGCAGAATTACAATAGTTTACGATGTGGAAGGTAATATTCGTGCTATGCAAAAAGGAGAGCGTGGGGCGTTAACTACTCAGGATATTTACAACGCGGTAGATTTAGCGGGGAATATTACAAAAGAAATTCGAGAAAAATATATTCCCCCGATTTCGAAACAGGAGGGCTGATAATGCCAAGAACTAAAAAAGTTGGAATTACTGGAAGATACGGAACAAGATACGGAACAAAGGTGAGAAAGCAGCTAAAAACAATTCTAGAAAATCTGAAAACCTCCCATAAGTGCCCACAATGTGCTACCAAAGCTGTTAAGCGAGTATCCGTTGGTGTATGGTCTTGTAGAAAATGTGGATACACCTTTACAGGTGGAGCTTACCTCCCTGTTACTCCTTTAGGTAAAGAAAAAGGAAGAATTATAGATACACTTTCCCACACCTCGGAGAAAGAATTAAAAAAGTGATACCAAACATCACATATTTCTCCACAAGAAAGCCCCTGACATTTTATCTTTAGAGGAAATTTTTTATATTAAAATTTTTTTCGTTCATACTATTCAATGTTTGCGAGAAACATGATTTCTGTTTTCCAACATATGGGAATATTCAGTTAGCAAATATGACTAGTGAATATTCCTGAGGTTGAATGGCTTGACAATAGACTCTCCAAGGAAGTTGCAAATATAATTATAGGAATCCGAAAATAGCAATTTAACTTCCATTTTCCTGAGAAAGGTTTATTGAATCTCGCTTTAAACTAGGTGATGGTGATTCTGCTGAGGTGATTTGATGAAAAATAAGGCGAGAGGTGTTATCGAAACTATTCTTCCTTCGAATTTATCAGAGGTTGCTTTTAGAGCCATTTTACCTGAAATTATTTCTGGTCCTGATGAACGCCATAGAGGTAAATTAAAAAGAGATGGTGACATTATAAGCTTAGAAATTGAGGCTGAAGATACAGTTGCGCTCAGAGCAGCATTAAACTCGTATCTCAGATGGTTAAAACTAATTTGTGACATTAATGAAATTACTTAGGAGGCGTGTTATTGTCAGGAACCGAAATCCCCCCACAGGTGCAGCACCAAATCTCAATGCTGCAACAATTGCAACAAAAATTGGAAATAATTATCACCCAAAGAACGCAATCTGAACTACAGCTAAAAGAAACAGAACAAGCTATAAGTGAGCTCGAAAAAATCGAGCAAGGAAACGATGTTTACAAAATGGTTGGAACACTATTAATAAAAACCCAGCCAGAAAAAGTAAAGGAAGAACTCCAAGACAAAAAGGAAACACTTGAACTAAGAGTAAAAACCCTTCAGAGGCAGGAAGAGCGTTCCAGAAAACAACTAGAAGAGATGCGAGCAAAAGTTCAAGAAACCCTTCAACAACGGGGTTTAAGCCCGGCGGGGTAAAATGAACGACGAAAAGAAACTCGATCTGAAAAATTTAACAACTGAAGACTTGGAAGAATTATGCATTCTTGCTGAGAGTGAAATAAGAAAATACATTCATTCAAAATGCCCCCCGAAAGAAATTAACCACTTAGAAATCATACTGGAGATTGAAACAGAAAAAACAACAAATCTAAGTATTGAAGTAGACCTAGAATCTGTTTCTTTATCCGAAGAAGAAAGTAAAATTTTAGTAGAAGAAGCAGTAAGAATGGCTATGAATATTATTGATGAAAAGCTATTAGGGTTGTCAAGTTGACCCGGAATACCTTAGAAGCCTTCTTTAAGACTCGTCCTAAAAAAATTTTGATTCTTTGTCATCAAAACGCAGATCCCGACGCGTTATGTAGTGCCTATGCTATAAAAAATCTTATTGCAAATCTTTTTCCAGAAATCGAGTCTTTAATAAGTGCTGACAATCTAAACAAAATTTCAAGTAGCATTTTGAATGACCTTCAGATACATATAGCAAAAGACACCAAACTTGAAATATTTGATGCCTTTATAGCTGTTGATACTAATAACGTTGAGCAGTTGGGTTGCTACCGCTCAGTGCCGATTTTCTCGAAACCAATAATGTTCATCGACCATCACACACCTCACATCTCCACCACCCAAATTACTCCCTATGTAATAATTGATGAAACCTCTTCTTCAACTGCTGAAATCGTGTACAAACTTTTTAAGGAAGCAGGTATTAAACCAAGTCCCGATACTGCAATGGCTTTGCTCTTGGGAATGACCTACGATAGTAAACATTTCCTTTTGGCTTCTGATTCTACTTTCAAAGCTGCTACAGACCTTATTGACGCTGGGGCTGACTATCCCGCTGTAGTTGAAAGACTTCGCATTCCCATGCCCCGATCGGAAAGGATAGCACGACTAAAAGCAATGAACAGAATGCAAATACATGATGTTAGAAATTGGATAATCGCTGTTTCGAATGTAAGCGCCTACGAGGCTAGTGCGTGCAGAGCACTGATTGAAGCAGGGGCAGACATAGCAATTGTTGGCGCCAAAAGAAAAAACGAAATTAGAATAAGCACTAGAGCCACACAAAACTTCCATAAAAAAACGGGTGTTAATTTAGGAAAATTAATGGAAGAACTAGGCACAATCGTTAAAGGTGTAGGAGGAGGGCATTCAACCGCTGCAGGTTTTAATGGAAAGGAAAATTATACTAAAGCTATCAAACATCTACTAAAATTAATCGAAAATCACTTAGAAAATGCACAACCAGCCCCTCTAGATTGAAGCGCTAAGAATAACTTTTCGAATGAATATTAACTTAAAGACTCTATTCAATAAGATATTCTCTTTTAGAGAAAAAGTTGTTTTAGTATTTAATGAACTTAATCTAATATTCTATTCTGATTCTTCATAGTTTAATTCATTAAAAAAGATTGTTAATGGGAAAGAAAGGAAATTTTGCAACCGATGTTTTAATACTTTTAGTAAGGACTAGAATAGATTTAAACCTCAGATTATAGAGCCGAACAGGGGGGCGAATACATTTCCCAATGTGCCTCCAATTAGCAGCAGTATTCCTTGAATGATGCAAATCAGTCCGAGCGGCACGGCTATTACTGGAAACGTTAGAACCATTGCTAATGCTTTAAACAGATCTTCGACGAACTTGAAGAGTAAGTAAGTAACGAGCAGAATGGCTATAAATATCAGGATTAGCCATTGAATCTCGGTTACGTTGAAGTATTTCCACACCAGTACAGTAACACCTCCACCTACGAGTAGTGCTAGAAGAGCGGCCCAGGGAAACGCTTTGATTGGTTTCATTACGAGTGCAAATCCCACGAATATTAAAATCCCGTAGGTGTAAGATGCATGAATCCAGAAATAGTACTGGTATTTGATGATTAAGCCTAGTAAATATCCTGCAAACCCGTAAACACTTTGAACTCCGCTAATCGCCGCCGCAAAGATTATGAAATAGCTCTGTAAAATATTTCCTCCTGTTATCCATGTCTGTATACCCGAGATTATACAGAACACGCCTATTATGATACCTATGTAAATTAATGCTTTGATAAACAGTTGCATTCCACTGCCTATAACTGGCACGGCGCCGAAGGCTCTTTCGAATAGTCTACCTGCAGAAGCAAATCCCGCGAGAATTAAAAATATTGGGGCTAGCCTGACTAATAGGGGTATGTCGACAGTGAACTGAAATCCGAATTGGAGAGGAACAAGCATAATATTCCCTCGAATATTGATGGTCTAACTAGATAAGCGTCAACATGATAAAAAAGGATTTTGTATGATGCAAAAAGAATTAAAATGGCTTTAAGCTAAGAATTTTTTAATTATCTTATTCAATGGATACACATGACATTTTTCTGGTATATACTTTTTTATATTATAAATGAAATTATTAGTAT
>DXJA01000060.1 GCA_019056875.1 Candidatus Jordarchaeum madagascarense | reverse complement strand
GTGATTCAAGCGTTTTCCCAAACCCTATACACAAAATTAAAATATCAGAATTTTAACCAAAAACACCCAAACAAAAACACGCTAATCAAAATAACTCGAAAAGAAAAAGTCTTACCATCCAAAAATAAAATATACAAAACATAAAACGAAAGAGGTGTAAGTATGCCGAAATTCAAGCAAACCGACGAAATCTTGAAACTAATGAAAGACAAAGAACAAATAAGAAACACCGGAATCATAGCTCATATTGACCACGGCAAGACTACCTTATCCGACTCCCTACTAGCAGAAGCTGGACTACTCTCCCCCAGCATCGCAGGTGAAGCAAGAGCACTAGACTATCTGGAAGAAGAACAAAAAAGAGGCATAACCATAAAAGCCGCAAACATCTCCCTACTCCACGAAATCGAAGAAAAACCATACGTCATCAATTTGATCGACACTCCCGGACTACTCTTGCCCTGTGGGTTTGCTCTATGCGCTGGTTTGTTGTAGGGTGGGACGTTAGCTTTATTTTGCCGCCTATCTTCCGTGTGATTTTGTTTGTTCTGGTTATGTATAGGGTGGATGGGCGTTATGGTTACGGATGATGGGTGAGGATTGGAGGCTGTGCGTCTCCCTTATGGTTGACAAACTGGTGTTTTAGGGTTGTGGACAAGGGTACGGAAACGTCGACTTTACTGGTAATGTTACGCGTGCTCTTCGTGCTATTGATGGTGCTCTTGTGGTGGTTGACGCTGTTGAAGAGGTTATGGTTCAAACCGAGACGGTGACTAGGCAGGCGCTACAGGAGAGGGTTAAACCAGTGCTTTTCATTAATAAAATTGATCGTCTAATAAGGGAGCTCAAGTTGGATGCCAATGCGCTTCAAGAGAAGCTTAACCGGATAATAAGGGACTTTAATGGGCTTATTGATACGTATGGAGAAAAAGAGTTTAAGGATAAGTGGAAGGTGAATCCTGCTGCGGGGGCGGTTGCCTTTGGTTCGGCGCTTCACGGCTGGGGTTTCACGATTCCTCAGATGCAGGAGAAGGGATTAAAGTTCAGCGATGTTGTTGCTTACTACAATAATGATCATTTTGAAGAATTAAAAAAGTTGCTTCCCGCTCATGCAGCTGTACTCGACATGTTTGTACGCCATTTACCGAATCCCCTAGAAGCGCAGCCCTACCGTATTCCAAAGATTTGGCTGGGTGATGCAGAAAGCGAAATTGGGAAGGCAATGAAGGAATGTGACGAGGATGCACCAACGATCATCTGTCTAAACAAAGTTGTGGTAGATCCTCATGCAGGAATTGTTTCAACCGGCAGAGTTTTTTCGGGAAGCATAAATGAAGGAGATAACGTTTACCTTCTAACGGGCAAGAAGGGTTACCGTGTACAACAAACAAGTATTTACATGGGTGCTAGACGCGAGATTGTAAGTAGCATTCCCGCGGGTAACATAGCAGCCATGCTCGGTTTAGATCTTGCTCGTGCAGGTGAAACAGTGGTCACTGAAAACATCAAAGGAGAAGTGGTTCCCTTTGAAAAAATTAAATACGTTTCAGAGCCAGTGATTACAATTGCTGTTGAGCCAAAGCATCCAAAAGACCTACCAAAACTCATTGACCTAATGCAAAAATTATCTATTCAAGACCCAAACCTAGTGGCTACCATCAACCAAGAAACTGGAGAATACCTACTCTCGGGCATGGGTGAACTTCACCTTGAAATTTCAGTAAAGGACATACAAGCAATGCTCGAAGTAACAACTTCACAGCCCATAGTGGTATACCGCGAAACAGTAACTGGAACTGGCGGCCCCATACTAGGCAAGAGTCCAAACAAGCATAGTAGAGTCTGGATAACCGTGGAACCACTCAGCGAGGAAACAATCAAACTAATACTGGATGGTGAAATATCCGAGTATCAAGACTCCGCATCCAGAACCAAAATTCTCAGAGAAAAGGCTAGTTGGGATGCTAAGGACGCAAGAAACGTCTGGGCACTAGACGAGCATACAAACATTGTTGTGGATCAAACCAAGGGAGTTCAGTATCTAAGAGAGGTTAAGGACACCATGATAGCTGGAGCCAGATGGGCAACCGAAGCAGGACCATTGGCAGAGGAACCAATAAGAGGAATAAAAATCAACGTAACTGATTGCCAGTTACATGAAGATCCCATACACAGAGGTCCCGCCCAAGTAATGCCCATGACCAGAAGAGCAACCTGGGGCGCATTTCTGAGCGCCGAACCAACACTACTAGAACCAATCTACAAAATTCAAGTCAACATTCCCCCCGAGTACATAGGCACAGTTTCCGGTATCCTATCACAAAGAAGAGGACATGTAATCGATGTGCAACAGAAGGGACCCCTAGCCTTCATAACAGGAGAAATCCCAGTTAGAGAAACATTCGGATTAGCCAGCGACATGCGGTCAAAAACATCTGGAAGAGCCTTCTGGCAAACACAGTTCACAAGATGGGAATCACTAA
>DXJA01000059.1 GCA_019056875.1 Candidatus Jordarchaeum madagascarense | reverse complement strand
TTCGGAGGGAACCCTAGGAGTGTTCACCGAGATCATCCTAAAAATAACGCCAGCACCCAAGTACACTGCGATGATCATGCCGGTATTCGAAAAATACGAGCAAGGACTGGAGGCAGCCACAGAGATCATAAATTCGGGAATCCTACCCTCAGCAATGGAGATACTTGATGACATATGTATTATGGTTTTAAACTCTGTACTCCCGGAAAAGGATAAAATTCCCCAAGCCGGAGCAGTGCTATTCATTGAAGTCGATGGCAGCAACCAGGAAGTGGTGAAGGAAGAAGCAGAAATAGTTAGAAATGTCTGCGAAAAAATAGGGGTGAAACAAATCATATACTCCACGGACCCCGAGAAAACAGAAGAGCTGTGGAGACTAAGACACTCCCTAGCAAACCTATTGGCAAAACTAAGAGGAGAAAATATAGCCATAAACAGCATCATGGATTTCGCAGTACCCATTTCTCAAGTACCAGAAGCCGTGAAAGCGATTAAAGAATTAGCAACCAAGTATGGAAGACTCATGGCCACTTTTGGGCATGTGGGCGATGGAAACGTGCACATGGGTTCAGCTATCAACGTGGAGGACGCTGCGCAGAGGGAGATGGCTGTAAACTTTTCAAGAGAAGCGGCAGAGGTTATTATCAAAAAATATGGTGGAACCCTTTCCGCGGAGCATGGTGTCGGCATGGCAAAGTCGGCTTTTATTGAAATGGAGCATGAGGATACGCTGAGTTTGATGCGGGGAATCAAGAAGGTGTTTGATCCAAACAACATCATGAATCCCATGGTGATGGGGCTCACCGAAATTCCACGGGACGAATTCGTTTATATGGGGGTGAAATAAATGGCAACTAGTGATGAAGAGAAAAAGAAGGCTATGGAAGATTGGGAGAAACTGAAGGCGGCGGAAAAACAATCTCTGCAGGATTACCATACGGAGCTTGCTATGTGTAATATTTGCGCTTTTTGTAGGATTCGCTGTCCGGTTTACCAGCAGGTTAAGTGGGAGTCGGTGACTCCGAGAGGAAAAATGCAGATACTGCGGAATGTGGTTAAGGGCTGGATTAAACCCACACCAGAAGTTGCGAGAAGGATTTTCTCCTGTACCACCTGTCAGATTTGCAACGATCAGTGTGATGCTGAGGTTAAACCGTTTAACATACTTAAGGTGGCTAGGAAAGAGTTTACGGCACAGGGCTTGGGACCTCTTTCCGCGGAGAGAAAGATGGATAAGAGGATAGTGGAGTATAAGAATCCTTACAAGGAGCCTCAGGAGGATCGGTTCAACTGGCTGGAAGTGGAGGTTCCTAAAACCTCGGACACTCTGTTCTTTTTTGGCTGTGTGACCGCTTATCGCTACGGAGAGACCGGGAAAGCCATTGTGGAACTGCTAAAAAAGGCGGGTTACGATTTTACAATAACTCCGGATGAGGGGTGCTGTGGTATGCACCCGTACTGGGATGGAGAAATGAAGCTTAGCGCCGACTTGGCTAAGGAGAACATTGAGATATTCAAGAAGACCGGGGCGAAAAAGATTGTGACTGCGTGTGCGGGATGCTACTCAACTTTTAAGAATGCGTACCCGGAACTCTTGGGTAACTTTGACTTTGAGTTGGTGCACTTCTCGGAGCTTCTGTTGGAGCTGATAAATGGCGATAAGCTGAAACTCAAGAAAACCACTCCGATAAAGGTGACTTACCATGATCCTTGCCACTTGGGAAGGCATTCCGGAGTCTTTGATGCTCCCCGTGAGGTAATCAAACTAATTCCGGGTGTGGAACTAATAGAGATGGAACACAGTGGAAGAGACTCTCAGTGTTGTGGTGGAGGCGGAGGCTACTTCACCGAGTTTCCCGAGGATGCTGTGGAAATAGCTGAGAAACGGGTGCGTGAAGCCGAGGAAACTGGTGCAGATGCACTAGTAACAACCTGTCCTCTATGCAAAACGAATCTAGACTTGGCGATTAAAAGATTGGATTCAAAACTTAAACTATACGATTTATCAGAACTAGTCCTAGAGCACTCGGAATAAGTGCATAATTAAGTCTGCTACCACCCATTTTTTTTATTCTATTATTTTTTTCAAACTATTTTTTAATACATTTTCAATATGTCGATTTCGCTCAATTTCTCCCATTTGGGTAGAGGCCTCTCACCTAAATCCACTCTGATAGGTGGTCTTTGTAACTCAGAGCACCTTAGTGGAGGTACTCAACAAAATGTCCTCCTGAAACGATGTCCAAATAGTACATGGAGCACCTTGCCTTAGCTTCGCCACAGGTGGGACAGGACTTGCGGATATTGTGGGGGTTGCGGATACGGATAATATGATCTGCGGAATTTGCCAAGTTTGCAAAAATGGGTTCTCACTATTTTATCCATTCTGCTATTTATGGTTATTTAACCTCTTTTTTAACTCACTTTTTTTATTTATTTGGAAAAAAAACCGTAAAAGTGCCCTTTTTGTATATTCCTCCAATCTGTGGTAGGGTAGAGAATTGTACCTAAATCCAGCAATTTAAAAATTAATCAGTATGATTCGTGACATTCCAAAAAGAAAATAAGAGCATAAAACGGAAAACAAAAAATATGAAAAAGAATCTAAACAATAACAATAAATCCATCATTAAAACCAAGAAAAAAATCCCAAAAACTAACACAAAAAATATATAACAATAAGGCTTTTTGTCATAAAATTTATGTTTACATACCTCATGTGTTTCGATTGGTGGGGAATAATTATGAGAAGTATCGGGAGGAAAAAGAAAGCTAAAAAGATAGTAGCATTGGCAGCCGTTATCATCATGGCGACAACCGCAGCAATTATCTCCACCCAAAGCCAAAACCTGTATCCGCTTTTCTATCAGACTCTACTCCCATACATGAACACCCCCACAAACCAGCCCATCTTAATAAAAGCAGACGAAACCTGGAGTGACACAATCGTTTCGAATACAACTATAAAAGAGAATATGGAAATCATTCTGAACGGAAACTTGACCATCGCAGACGGCGGAATCTTAACACTAACGAACGTCACCTTAAGGGTCAACTGCACTCTTAATGGTGAACATCGCATATAGAGGCTCAAAACAATGGAACACTAAATATTAACGGCTCCTCAGTCATTACAGCCTACGACACTAATTACAGATTCCTCTTCTGGGTGCAGTCTGGAGCAAAGTTCCAGATGAATGACAGCGAACAAAGCCACTGTGGATACAGCCACAGCAACCTTGATCATCGTGGTCTTTGGATAAACACAAACAACACAATCATAGAGAACAACACCATCACAAACAATTATTATGGAATCATACTAGAAAATGCACACCACAACATAATAAGAAATAACAACGCCACAAACAACGCCTTCAGCTTCTACCTGCAGGGTAGCTCCTACAACACTTTTTCTGGTAACACATTAACAAACAACGCCTTCAGCTTCTACCTGCAGGGTAGCTCCTACAACACTTTTTCTGGTAACAATGCCACCAACAACTTCTTAGCGGGTTTCGTCTTGGGTGGCTCGTACAACAATCTTACGGGCAACACCGCCACAAACAACAACCAAGAAGGCTTCACACTGGACGGCTCATACAACAATCTTACGGGCAACACCGCCACAAACAATTACCGTGGTTTCTACCTGTATGGCTCGAACAACAATCTTACGGGCAACACCGCCACAAACAGCTTCGCAAGCTTCATCCTGGATGGCTCGAACAACAATCTTACGGGCAACACCGCCATATACTTATGGGGCAATTACGGTTTCTACATGACCCCTAACTCATATAACAACACTCTTACGGGTAACATAAACATCATCTTCTTCTCTCCGCCGCAAATCTCACTTTTTTACCTATTTTGCTACGTTCAACAGGGCAGACAACAAGCTGTTTCAAATGCTTTAGCAGTTGATATATTAATTGCGCCTGTGGCGGCGGGCGTGGCGGTCGCCTTTTATAAAAAGAGGAGTAACCTGTTGGGAGAGAAAAGGGGTGTTTACAGACCAGAAGGCGTAAATATATTAGTCAAAATTTTCACACCTTTAGCAGCACTCGGAATTATATCAATAATACTTCTTGTGAATCTTGTGATCCCAGGTCAATATGAAGGAATATCCAATGAACTCTGGCGTATTCTGTCCAGCATAATAAGTTCACGTCCGTCTGCATTGGTCTTAGGTGCGTCCGAGTTCCCGTGGTACGTTTTTACCAGTTATCCGTTTATTTTTCAGGATATATTAGAGATTGACCAAACGATTATGATAGGTGTGCATTGTTATTTTTTCAGTATTGTGCATTCTTGCTGGTACTGGCTTGTTCTCTATGAAGAAATGGGGACGTTACCTCGCTTTGATAAGTGGATTACTATTCATAATATATGGCGGTTTACTCACATTTATGAGTTCTATAATTGGTATATTTCCTATGATATTAGGAATAGTGGCAGTTGTGTACCTGATGCGTGGCGTAAAATACGAGTTCAAATAGGGTAACCTTCCTTCTCCCAAATTTTTCGGTACCTGAAATGTTCTAAAGGTTTTATCATAATTCGTTTTTAGTGTGAGGATTGCTTTTGGAAAATTGTCAACTACTGTAGAACAAACTGGTCTCTTATTCTTGAAAGGTTTTTTGCGGACTGGTTTTTGTATTTTTAGGGAATGTTGTCGGGTGTTGCTTGAGACCATCTTTATTCTTTTTTGGTTTTTTAAATTTGAAAAAAGTTTTTTTGTTTTGGAAACTATGTAGCATTATGGAGCCGGAAATTTTTGTTGAGCATTTTTTGGAAATCTTTCCGCCTATCAGTGAAGCGTTAACAGCTAAGATGGCGGAGCTTAAGAAGTCAATTAAGGAAAAAGATAAAGCAAACCCTTTTGGTATTATGGAAAAAATGATGAAAATTTCGATGGAAGTTCTTAAAAAATTCGGGCCCGAAATTCGGAAAAAAACGGGAATGACGGTCGAAGAATTCATGAGTTATTAAAAGGAACACGAGGAAGAATTAAATGCATACTTGGCGGAAAACCCGGAATTAAAAGAGAAAATGGATAAACTAAAAATGAAAGTAGATATAAACGAGTTGTAAAAACCCTTATGGCTCCTTTTTCATTATTTACTAATTCTCGTAATAATAGCTTTCATTTGATGAATTCTTTTGCTCAGAACATTTGAAAGCAAAACCTCCAGGTTCCCCAAGATTTTCTAGTACGAAACCTGAAGACCGTCTTTTTATGGAGGAATGGCAAAAACCCGGTGGTCATCCTTGTATGCCTTATCTAAACTATTGGGAAGACAAAGGATGAAGAAAGGATAAAACTTACTTAAGTGCCAAGTCTCACCGTGGAACGCGCCACCCAACCCCTAAGCCTATTGCCCGAGCAATGCGCAGACAGGTGCATCTTCCGCCCAGCATCACGAGACCAGTAGCCAACCGGCACAAGAGACTTTAAGCCTTTATGCTCCGAATTTGGCATATACGAACCAAGCAACCACAAAGCATTGCTGTCATACCGGTCATGACTTACTTGATGGGTTGTTTCAAGCTGAGTTATAAAGTGGGTGAGAAAATCTTCTGGTGTCCATCCCGTTTCTCCCTGATAGGTCGATGTACTTAAAGTTCGTAAATAATCACGAGGGATAGAATATGCCTCTAGCTGTTTTCTTCCTCCTATGACTTTACCCTGTCCTTGTTGAGGCATAATAGGTATAGGCTCAATTAGTCCCACACTCCAGCCAGGCACAGTGCATAAGCTAGTTTTCTGCATTACTTCTTCTTTAGTTAATCCTTGATGGTTACGATCGGTATAGGCGTGAGGGAAATAAACAAGATGGGGAGTATCCACTGCTTGACGCACCATATCCCATATCCAGATCGGTTCACTAGTATTTACACGAACCGGTATATCAGGGTCAGTAGAATTTTGTTTTGTCTGGATAATTTCTCCCGCTGCGACATGTTTAAGAACCGCAGTTTTTACCCGATCAACAAGTTGTGAAGAAGGCATTGCAATCGGTGTTAACTGAAGCTGAGTAAACCCTTGTCGCATTTTCCTATCAACCAATTCCTTATTGCGCGTAAATACTTCTTGCAGCTGTTCTCGAGTTGGTACAGGATACTCTTTTCCGTCAATCCCAATCACCCCTAAATTTTCCAATCGTGGAAGAAGGGTTAAAATTCCTGTTCGGTTCAATGCGGTAATAGTGCGAGCATACTCCTTCTCAAGAGGAAATAATCCTTCGGAAGGACGAGCAGGTCTTTTCATTTTAGTTTTCTGCCTTCTTGCTAAAAACGATGGCATAACAATTCAATAAGTTTGTGTATATTTAAAATCTTCTTTTTTAGGTGTCGCCAACTTTACAGATCATTTCATAGTAAGGTTTATTAAGATGAACTTATTTTTCAGCCCCAAAGGGATTAGTACGGGTAGAGAGATTTCAGGGTAGTGAGTACCATTTATCGTTAACCCTGAGGAGCATGATTTTGAGGGGTGGAATTGGATAATTAATATTCTAGATACGCGAATTATCGATGAATCGAAAGGGAAACAAGGTTTCAAAATTTGGAGCCTTGCCCTTGCGCCGTTGGAATGATTTGTAAAGTTGACTAATTGAGTAAATTGGTGGATAGTGATATGGTGAATATTAGTAAAAAAAGTGGAGCATTGAAAATAGTGGTGATTGCAGCAATACTCCTAACTGCTCCTGTCGCAGCGGGCGTCTTAATTCAGAGCCAAAACCAGAGTTCAAATCAATTCATATATCAAAGCTTGTTACTTGGCGTGTACTTTGGCGCGGAACCTCAGAATTTCCAGTACCAGGTTGAACTTGCCTTCCCTAATCTAGTTTTTGATCATCCAGTAGGAATATACCACGCTGGGGACGAATCGAATCGCCTGTTTGTGCTTGAGCAGCCAGGCGTGATTAAGGTATTTAATAACTCACAAAATGTAACTAGCGCTAAAATTTTTCTTGATATTCGCGACCAAGTAGTATATGGTGGTGAGCAAGGTTTACTAGGCCTAGCATTCCACCCAAACTTCACCGATAATGGTTATTTTTACGTTGATTACACAGCCGATGATGATGGAAGAACAATTGTTGCAAGATACACCATTAACCAGACGGACCCAGACCAAGCCAATAAAACCAGCGAGCAAAACATACTAGAAGTACCACAACCTTATTCTAACCACAATGGCGGCCAGTTGGCCTTCGGACCCGATGGTTACCTATATATCGCCCTCGGGGACGGTGGCTCAGGAGGAGATCCCCAGGGCAATGGCCAAAACCTATCAACGTTACTGGGTTCAATTCTACGAATTGACGTTGATACAGCTACACCCCCCTCAAACTATAGCATTCCACCTGATAACCCCTTTGTAGGGAACACTGAGGGTTACAAGGAAGAAATCTACGCGTACGGTTTGCGCAATCCATGGCGGTTCAGTTTCGATAATGTCACAGGCTTGTTATGGGCGGGGGATGTCGGTCAAAGCAAGTGGGAGGAAATAGATATAATCAAGAATGGCACGAACTACGGCTGGAACATCATGGAAGGTAACCATTGCTATTTGCCTTCTTCGGGTTGTAACACCACTGGACTTGAACCACCCATCTGGGAGTACGGTCATGATGTAGGCCATTCTGTGACCGGTGGATTCGTTTATCGAGGCCCAGCCCTACCAGAATTGAATGGATCTTACATCTACGGAGATTTTGCATATGGCCAGATTTGGGCACTAGAATACGATGGCTTGAACCCTACTAACAACACGTTACTTGTAGACACAGGTCTCTTAATCGCCTCATTCGGTGTGGACGAAAACAGTGAACTCTACATAGTTGACTACCGGGGAGGGATATACCAGCTGAATTATTCGCCCCCTACGTCTACAGAGATATTTAACACAGTTTTTGTTCCAGTGCTTTAGTCTATTCAGCAGAGTCTACAAGCAGGTCAAATTTATTTTGTGCTCGGTTTACCAATTGTCATTGCACGAATAGGTAAGGACTAGAAAAAGTAAATAATTAACAGAGGGATAGCCCCTCCATTTTTTCTGATTTATTAGGTTACTTTATTTCCCTGTTTTTCTCGCTTGGTGCTTGTATAACATATGCTATTTAATGTGTTTCAATCGAAGTTAAATATCAGACTTCTGAAGCCCCCACAACTCATTAAATCAGCGTTGAGTGACCAAAACCGGTTGAGGAGAGTGGCTCAAAGAGCCTAGGTGAAGGTTCATACTTCTTTCCACGGTTTTTCGTAACCATGTTTTTGGAAAAAACGCATGATTTTTTTCAACAGAGAGTTCTCTGCCCCCCAAGACAATTGAAGTATCCCCACTTTTCCACCAGTAACAACTATGTTTATATTGCATAAGTTAGTGTCCTCAAAATCGAATATTAAGGTCGCCGCCATAGTAGAATTGGTCCTCCAAAGATCGTATTCTTCTAGACCCAAGATTTTGACATTCCCTGATTTAGAAGTGTATTCAAATGCGGGGTGAAATTCTCTTATAATAGCATTTATCAGAATCTTGGCATTATCCCTTTCAATGGATAATGTTTCATGTTTCATAATTTTAGAATCATTATATGTCTTTAAAAAGCGTTTCTTTATCGGCATTCTTTCTCTCAATAGACAATGTGTCATGTTTAATAGTTTCAGCATCTAATTGTGTTTAAAAAACGTTTCTAATGGCTCCGAACGATAAACCGAATTAACACATTGACCCAATGAAGCTGTGAAAGCTTGAAGCTTCGTTTAAACAAACCAGTGTCCCATAGGAAAGCTCTTTAACGACTGTTGGGTGAACGGGTGAAGCGTAGCAAACGAACATCTTTGAAGGGATATGGTAATACAAGAAGACGGTCTACGTTTTAATTAGCGTTTTAGCCTCCGGCAATAGCCATGGTTAACTCTACCTTGGAGCCCTCCTTTAGCACTACCTTATCGTAGCCGCCCTGCTCCATGGGATCCTCCCCGTCAACAACCATCATAACCAAGGGTTTAAGCTCATTCTCTGCCTTATCCCACAAATTATTGTACAAACCATCTCCCCTATGTGTGTCAATAATCAGATTCATCAAATCCGTAAGCAAAGAGCCTACGGGCAAATTGTATTCCTCCATAGGGGTTCCAGCTAGCTCCTTAATCACGCCATAATACTTGACAGTAACCCTCATCGAATCACCTCAAGGAACCAGCAGCTTCAACCAGAACCAGTTGATAATCATATTTAATAAATTTACAAATAATATTTCAACCTTTTGACTTGTGACACTTATCCTAACTCCCTGTCCCATTACGATTATTGTGTTATTCGCTGGCCCTTTAAGTAGAGAGAAATACCAAGCAAAGCGATTGAACCTATAAACAGTGATATAATAAAAAAGGATAGAAATCCACCCCAGAAGTTGGATACCGATTGTAACAGGTATAAGACCGCAAAGTAGCCTGAAGCACATACCGATATTCCTGTATAGTAGTACGCTCCGAAAAACAGGTCATAACCGAAAAACATACTATAACGGGAGAGGAAATTATAAAAGTGGAAAATAAAGTAGAACAGGTTTAAGACCAGCCAAGTGACCCCCACAGTAAAAATTAAAGTTAATTCCTTTGGTCTCCTCTTTAAGTAGAGAAAAACGCCGAAAAGCAAAGCAGTTGAGACCATAAACAGGGGTATAATATAAAAGTACAGCCATTGACCCCAGGAGTTGGATGCCAATTGTAACATAATTGAGCCCGTAAAATAGTGAAAATAATCAAAGAATCCTGTAAAGTAATAGCTCCCCCCGAAAAACAGGGTAAAACCGAAAAACATACTATATTTGTGGAGGAAATCAAAAAACCAAAGTATAAAGTATGCCACGCTTAAGAACAACAAAGTGAGTCCTAAGTTAAAAAAGCTTACATATAATTTGTTACGTAAGCTGGGTGGGGCTATCCAGAATATTTTGATTTTCTTACGATATTTTATGATGACGTATATGGGTGCCGCATTCAACAATACTATCAATGTGATATATAATATGGCTTTTACCTCAAAATTTCCATGAGCCACATAATTTATCAAATAATTTCCATACAAGAGATCCGAAACATGTAGTAATAATGGTACCGTTGCCATGATTACAACGATGACAAGACCCAAAACCGAGTTTGAAATAAAATACGTCTCCTCGGCTATCTCCATCTCCTCACTTCTTTCAAACCCGTCATCCGCACTCATTTACGATAAACCCCTATTTTTTTATCCACATAATCTTGTGGAAGGAGTATTTAAACACTTCAGTGTTACTAACCCCTCTAATTAAGTTTCTTACTCCGGTATACCCGGATATTCCTATGTGTGCCAAACAAACAAAACAAATCAAAAAAAAGGTAAAGAAAAAAGAGAAAATATTAAACTAGTTTTTCTATGCTATTCTCCCCAGAGATCCTTAGCCACATCGGGCAAACCGATAAGCATCAACCGATCCTTGGTGGGAATAGCGTCTTCAGTCCAGCCACGCCAGGCATAGTACTCTTGCATCATCTGATCCATCGGCGGAACCTTACCCTTCTGACCACCCTCCTTGGTAGGCGTCAGAAGCCTCGGCGGAAGCTTATTATCCTTATCACGCATACCACAACGCACATTATAAGCCCACTTAAGATTGTACAATCGATCCACAGTAATATTCAAAGTAAGTTCATCAATGGGCCAACCACAACAATTCTTAAAGGCATCCAAGAAAACCTTTGTAGTCATTGGTGTGGCTCCGAAGAAGCATACTACTGTTGATCCTAGTAGTGCAAATAGGTCTTGTACAATTCCGGCGATTTCGCCTTTTCTTGCGGGGTCGAATCTTCCAGTTCTTTTTGTTAATCCTGCGCCGGGGTTTAATATTCCCAAGTCTGATATGCAGGCGTATCCGGTTACGTGGCATGCTCCTCTGTGGGCGGTAGCGTATTCCACCCCCATAACGTAGAATGCTCTGGGATCGTGCCCTGGGGCTTCGAGTCCTTTGACAGTGGTGAGAAATTCGTGTCCTTTGCCTAGTTTGTCAGCTGCTGCTTGTGAGCCATCGGCTAGGAGTTCTCCTGCTTTTCCTTCTCTCTTGACTATCTTCTCTGTTATCTGAAGCATTGCTTCAGCGTTTCCCCATTTTAGTTCTATTCCGTCGATGTCCCCCTTTTTTATTATTCCCTTCTCTAATGCTTCCGTCGCCCAGGCGATTGTTGACCCTGTGGATATGGTGTCTACTCCGTAGTCGTTGCAGAGGTAGTTCGCCCAGGATATTGCTTTAAGGTCGTCTATGAGTTGCAGGGAGCCGAATGTCACACAGGTTTCGTATTCTGGTCCCGGTCCTTCGTACGGGTAGGGTTCTTCCATTTCTATCCATCTGCCGCATCTTATGACGCAGCCGTAGCAGCCGGTTCCCTTCTTGAGTATGGTCCTTGCCATCTCTCCCCCACCAATCTTGGTTGTTCCTTCCCATTCTCCGAGCTGCCAGTTTTTGATGGGGATGTCTCCTAGGGGTTTCATAGAGTCCATCATGTATTCGGTTCCGTATCTTTGCATTCCTATTGATAGAATGGGTCCGATGGTGCTGGGTGTTCCCTTCGGAATAATCCATTGAGAGACTTTTTTGATTTGTTCTTTCACCGCGTTGGGGTCTGCCCACTGTATTTCCCCAGTTCCTCTTACGGCTATGGCTTTGAAGTTTTTGCTTCCCATAACAGCTCCGGAGCCACCTCTTCCTAGGGCTCGGGCTTCGTCGTTCAGGATGTTGGCTAGTTTAGATTTTTTCTCACCAGCGGGTCCTATGCACAGGACTCTGGCTTTCCCGCCGACTTCTTCTTGGATCATTTCTTGGGCTTTGAAGGTTCCTTGCCCCCATAGGTGGGAGGCATCTCTGAGTTCTTTTTCAGCGTCTTTTACCCAGAGATATACTGGTTTTTTGGATTTTCCTTCGATGACTATTCCGTCGTATCCTGCTCTTTTCATTTCGATGGCAAAGTAGCCGCCGGAGCTGGCTTCTCCGTAGCCGTGAGAGACTGGGGATTTGAACACTACGGTAAATCTTGAGCTACAGGGTAGGCCGCCTGATAGGGGGCCTGTGAAGAAGTAGAGTTTGTTTCTCTCATCGAACTCATCAATATCGGGGGGAACTTCGTCGTAGAGTAGTCGAGCCCCGAATCCGCTGCCTCCGAACCAGGTTTTCGCCCATTGTTCATCTAATGGTACTTCTGTTATTTTTCCCTCTGAGAGGTTTACTCTCAGGTATTTACCCATCCATCCGAACATCTCTCTCACCTCACTTTTTGTAAGTCGGGTTCTTCTACACGTTTGAATCCTTCTTTGGGAACTGGGTGTATCTTCTTGTAGAACCTCCTTAGAATAAAACCTGCGGGTTGCTGATGCAGAAAGGTTGGTTTTGCTGATTCCATGGGTTCAATGGTTTTGAGTTCGTAGTCCTTGCTACCTAAGCCTATCGCTTCTCCCACGTTGCACTGTATGTCCTCGCTTATACCCAAGAATGAGCCTGAGGAGGCGAACTTTGCTTTTCCCGCACCTACATCCCTTTCATCAGCTACAGAGCCGGGCATTGCTATTGATTGAGCAGCTTTGTCCAAGCAAGCTCGATCTATCGCAACAGGATCTTTACTGGCGAAAAGACCCATGTTGGGAATGATGGGACGGTCGGTATAAACAATACAGTCACACCAAGGGCTAATGTCTAATGCAAAGTTTATGAATCCCACTTTTCCTTTCTCAAAGGTTTTCATACAGGCTAGCGCCGAATCAGCTATTGCGACACAAGTAGCTTCGAACCAGTCTAATAATTTCAAGTTTGCGAAAGCGCCACAATCTACGGTCTGCATTTGGTGAGTTGTGCAACCTTTGCAGAGTTCCTGAATGAATTCAATCGGACCCTTTTCCGGAACGACTAGCGCCCCTTCGGGACACATAGTGTTGCATATTTCCCATTTCGGGCATTCCCGGCCATCACAGTAACCGGGGATGTATTCCATCGTTTGTAAACCTATGACTGGATGCGCTCCCATGTGAAGATTGTATTTCCCTCTCTTAGATGCACACCCTACACCAACGTTCTTAATGGCTCCACCAAAGACTCCCCATGGGTGACCCTTGAAGTGGCTGAGGGTTATCATAGCGTCTGCGCATGCTACTGCTGTTGCTACGTATTGTTCTTTGAGTATGTATCCTTCAGGTAGGTCTACTCTGACATCATCTGTTCCTAGGAAGCCGTCTCCGCATATCACCGGGCATCCTACTGTTCCTGAGTTGAATCCGTTTCTTTCGCTAGTCATGTAGAGGTCCCAAGCGTTTGTTCGGAAACAGAAGGGTGTGTAGGGTAGTGTGGTTGTTTCCACTACGAAGGGTCTTCCTCCGAGCTGCTTTACTTTGTCTACTATTGCTCTTATATAAACGGGTCTGAGATAGGCGGTGCTGTTCCATTCTCCCAAGTGGGCTTTTATTACTACATAGTCATCTTTGTCTATGCACTCGTCTAGTTTGGCTTCATCGAATAGATGTAGTGCCTTTGCCACTAGGCTGGTAGAACTTCCATAAGCTCTATCGTCCATAAACAATACCTCAGATTTTGACAATTTTGCTCCTCCTTATTTTCAAAAAGTGATAATTTTTTTGTGATTACTATTTTGTTTTTATTATTAATTTACTTTTTTCTCAAGTTTTGAATAAAAACTGTTGTTTGGTGTGTTGGGGAGTTTTTGTACTGAAGAATTGTAGTGGGAAGTGTTTATTTTGGAAGTTTTTTGAACCACAATGGTTTCAATAGCTGATTTAACAAAATTTATATCTATTCTTTTTATTCCATATTTTAATAGAATGGTTTTAAGGTGTATGGAGGTAGGTTTGATGGTTTTGTTTCCTAGTGACGAATGGGCTAAGGAGTTTATGAAAAAGTTAAATGAGAACAAGGCTTATGAGGATTCGGCTTTGGACTGGGAAGGTGATTTTTACCTGGTTATTAAGCCTGACGATAGGTTGAAAGAGGAGAAGATAATATATTTGGACCTGTATCATGGGAAGTGCAGGGAAGCGTACCTTGTGGAGCCGGGTAAGGAAAAGGAGCCAGCCTACGTGATGGAGGCGCCTTACGGAACCTGGATTAAGGTGAGCACTAAAGAGGTTGACGCGGTTAAGGGAATTATGACGGGAAAGATAAAGTTGAAAGGGGACATGGCGAAAATCATGAGATACACTAAGGCAGCTCAAGAAATAGTTAACACCACCACTGTGATTGATAATGAATTCCTCTAAACCTCCTCTCATTTTATTTTTCGAATTTTTGTGAGGTGATGATTGTGTGGTTTTTTATTGGTCCCAAGGTGGTTTTTGGTGAGGATGCTTTGGATTACCTGGAGCAGGTTGAGGGAAGTAAGGCGCTTATTGTTACGGATAAGGTGATACGTGGGTTAGGGGTTGTTGACCAGATTAGGGAGAAGTTGAAAGCGGCTGGTATTGAGTCCGAGGTTTTTGATGAGGTTGAGCCAAACCCCTCAGATGTTACGGTTATGAAAATTGTGGACAGGTTGAATATTTACGAGCCGGACTTAGTGGTGGGGTTGGGTGGGGGGTCGAGTATGGATGCTGCTAAGACTGCTTGGGTGCTCTACGAGAATCCGGATAAACAGATGATGGATATTAACCCTTTTACCCCGATTAAGGTTAATCAGAAGGCTCGACTTATCACTATTCCGACTACCAGCGGTACTGGTGCCGAGGCAACCTGGGCCACCATTATCACTGATACTAAGGAGCATCGAAAGGTGATACTGGCTTCGAGGGAACTTGTTCCCTATTGGGCGATTGTTGATCCTAAGCTTGCGGCTAGTATGCCTCCTAAAATTACTGCTGAAACGGCTATGGATGCCTTGAGCCATGGTGTGGAGAGTTACATTAATTCTTGGAAAAACGATTTTTCCGATGCATTAGCCATGAGGGCTATTCAGTATATTTTCAAGTATCTTCCCCGAGTGTATGAGAACGGTGAGGATTTGGAGGCTCGTAGTAAAATGGCTAACGCGGCGACTATGGCGGGAATTTCTTTTGGGAACTCTAATGTAGGTATGGCGCATGGTATAGCTCACTCGGTTGGGGCAGTGTTCGGATTTCCACATGGCTTGGTTTGTGGTATCGCATTACCTTATGTTATAGAGTATAATATTTCAACTTCTGCAGAGTACTTGGCAGAATTGGCAGAGCTTATTGGAATTAAGGAGCAGAATGAGAAGAAAGCGGCAAAGGTTTTTGCTGACAAGATAAGGGAGCTCATGAAGAAGGTGGATATTCCACTGAATTTGAAGGATTTGGGCATTAAGGAGAAAGAATTTAAGGAAAAATTTGAACGCTTGATAAATCTAACAATTCAGGATGCTGCCAGCACCATGAATCCTAGAATGTATAATAAGGAAGAACTGGAGAAACTCTACGAATATATTTATTATGGCAAGGATGTTGATTTCTGAGTGAAAAAACTATTAGGAGTAAATGATCATGGGCGGATATCTTGAGAAAATTCTGAGGGTCAATCTTTCGGGGGGTAAAATAACAACCGAGAAACTAAAAGAGGAAACGCAAAAGAAATATTTAGGCGGATCAGGGCTGGCAGCGAGAATACTTTATGACGAGCTTAAACCGGGAATTGACCCTCTGGGGCCCGAGAATAAACTGGTTTTTGCCACCGGACCTTTAACGGGAACAAAGGTCCCTTCCTCCGGTAGACACCTGGTTGCTGCTAAATCACCCCTAACTGGGATTTGGGGAGAAGCCACTTCGGGAGGTTTTTGGGGTGTGGAACTCAAATTTGCCGGTTTTGACGCTATCGTGGTTGAGGGTAAATCGGATACACCAGCATATCTTTGGATTAATGATGGGGACGCAGAGCTAAGGGACGCCAGCTCGATCTGGGGTAAGAATGTTTATCAAACGGAGGACGTGATTCGAGAGAATCTTGTAGATGCTAAGGTAAAGGTTGCCTCGATTGGGCCCGCGGGAGAAAAATTGGTTAAGATAGCGAGTATCATGAATGATAAGGATAGGGCTGCTGGTAGGTGTGGGTTAGGAGCAGTTATGGGCTCTAAAAAATTGAAAGCCATAGCGGTGCGCGGCACACAGTCGGTACCGGTAGAAGATCCGGAAATGTTGAATGAAAACGCTAAAAAGTTCCGTGAAGAAATTAAAGTAAATTCTTTTATCTCACTTCTTGCTGAGCAAGGTACAAATAGTATAGTTTTAACCATGAACACTATGGGGACTCTCCCGACGCAATACTATAGAGAGGGGGTCTTTGAAGATGCGGATAAGATTGATGGAAATGCCTTAATGGAGTTGACCATTAAGCGATTTGGTTGTTACGGGTGCCCGGTGGCTTGTGGCCGGGGGCGTGTTGAGGTGAGGTCTGGTCCCTTTGCTGGTACGTCTGGCGGTGGACCGGAGTACGAAACCGTTGCCGCCTTCGGCTCGCTGTGCCTGAATAGCGATTTGGGATCCATAATTAAGGCGGGAATAGTTTGTGACCAGTTGGGAATGGATACTATCTCGGCTGGAAACATTGTGGCGTTTTCCATGGAGTGTTATGAGAGAGGGATACTAACTAGGGAGGATGTGGATGGGCTGGAACTGACCTGGGGAAACTCTGAAGCATTAGTGAAGTTAGTTGAAAAAATGGGCATGAAAGAGGGAATAGGTGAGATACTCTCAGAGGGCGTGAGAAATGCCTCCCAGAAAATTGGCAGGGGATCAGAAGAATTTGCAATGCACGTCAAAGGTCTTGAAACGCCACTTCATGAGCCTAAGGGTTACAAGGGTTTGGGGTTAGGCTACGCAACATCGAATAGGGGTGCGTGTCACTTGAGACCGAGTCCGCAGATGATTGAGATGATGGGTGAAGCAAGGCCAGAGTTAGGATTCGACAAAGTGGCGGGAACATATGATGTTGAGGGAAAGGGACAGGTAATAAAAGGGTTACAGGACTTTAAAACCACGCTTGATTCACTGGTCTTATGCAGTTTTATTTACGATATGTATATTTATTTTCCACATGAACTAGCCAAAATGGTTACGGCTACAACGGGATATGACTTTGGGACAGGAGAGCTGGTAAGAATCGGTGAACGAATTTTTAACCTAAAAAGATTATTCAACGTAAGAGAGGGCTTATCGAAAAAGGATGATACACTTCCCAAAAGATTTCTTGAGGAAAAGACCACGAAGGGTCCTACTGCAGGTCAATTGGTTGAACTTGAACCAATGCTTAACGAGTATTACGAAGTAAGAGGTTGGAACGAAGAAGGAATCCCCACAAAGGAAAAAATCTCAGAACTCAAACTCTAAAAAAGCAAAAACTCAAAGCCACAGATACTGCAACACTTTTTTCCTTTTTCCAAGTACAATTTGAATAAAGTTATGTTCATTTTTTATCTTGTTTATTTTGCAGTTTTTCTACTTTAACAAAATTTATATCATATAATGTTTGATTCTTTAAATTCAAGGAATGATCTGAATTGCATGGAGGTTGGTTTTATGGTCAAGTTTCCTAGTGACGAATGGGCTAAGGCGTATATGGCGGCTTTAAATGAGAATAGGGCGTATGAGGATGCAGCTTCGGACTGGGAAGGTGATTTTCTGTTCGTTCTGGACGCTGATGATAGATTGAAGGAGCGGACGGCGATATACATTGACCTTTATCATGGGAAGTGCAGGAATGCATATCTTCTAAAGTCGGGTGAGGAAAAGAAGACAAGTTTTGTTATTGAGGCTCCTTACGGTGTGTGGGTTAGGGTGATTAGAAAAGAGCTGGACCCGATTCAGGGTTTGATGACCGGTAAGTTGAAGTTGAAGGGTGATATGGCTAAGGTGATGAGGTACACTAAAGCGGCTCAAGAGATGGTTAACACCACCACTGCTATTCAGAGTGAGATTCTCTAAACCTTATTTTCATTTTTATTGTTTTGTTTGTGCGAGGTGATGGTTTTTGTGGTTTTTTATTGGTCCCAAGGTGGTTTTTGGTGAAGACGCATTAGATTACCTTGAGCAAATACAAGGGAATAAAGCGCTCATTGTTACGGATGGAATTATGGTTGATTTAGGATTTGTGGATAAGGTTAAGAAAAAGTTGAAAACTGCAGGTATAGAGTGTGAGGTTTTTGAAGGAGTTGAACCCGATCCTTCGGATATTACGGTTATGAGTATTGTGGATAAGCTGAGGGATTATGAGCCGGACTGGATAGTAGGGTTGGGTGGGGGGTCAAGCATGGATGCTGCTAAGACTGCTTGGGTGTTGTGGGAGAATCCGGATAAGCGGATGGAGGATATTAATGCTTTTACTCCGGTGACGGTTAATCAGAAGGCGAGGCTTATCACTATTACGACTACTAGTGGTACGGGTTCGGAGGTGACTTGGGCTACTGTGGTCACTGATACCAAGGAGAATAGGAAGATGATATTGATGGCGAAGGAGATTGTTCCCTTTGCGGCGATTGTTGATCCCAAGCTTACGGTTAGTATGTCCCCCAAACTGACTGCGGTTACGGGTATGGATGCTTTGACCCATGTTGTGGAGAGTTATATCAACTCTTGGAAAAACGATTTTTCCGATGCATTAGCCATGAGGTCGATTCAGTATATTTTCGAGTATCTTCCCAGAGCTTGTAGAAATGGTGAGGATATGGAGGCACGTACCAAAATGGCTAACGCGGCAACCATGGCCGGATTATCGTTTGGAAATTCGTCTGTGGGTATTGCGCATGGGGTGGCTCACTCGGCGGGTGCGGTGTTTGGATTACCGCACGGCTTGGTTTGTGGGGTTGCGTTGCCGTATGTTATAGAGTATAACATTCCAACTTCCGCGAAATACTTGGCTGAGTTGGCCGGGCTTATTGGAATTAAAGAGCAGGATGAAAAGAAGGCGGCTAAGGTGCTGGCTGATAGGACGAGAGAGCTCATGAGAGAGATTAATGTTCCCCTCAGTTTGAGGGAATCTGGTATTGAGGAGAAGGATTTTAAAGAGAATTTTGAGCTGTTAATTAAGCTAATTTATGAGGACGCTTCCGCCACTTTGAATCCGAGGTCGTTTACGAGGGAAGAAATCGAGAAAGTCTATGAGTGTATTTATTATGGTAGGGAGGTTGATTTCTGAATTATATTAATTTGTATAGTTGGATTAAGGGGGTTACCTCGTTTATAGCTGCTTCGAGGCTGATGGAGGAGTATTGGTCTATTTGATATTGGTCCTCCTCTTTTATTATCTGGTGTTTGTTTAGTATTTCTAGGGCGTCTATTACACGTTCAAAGAGGGAAGAATTCTTGAGCGGATTTATGTTTTGATGTTGTAGTATCTGGAGGGTGGTTACTTCCAATTTTCTTTGGCGTATTTCTCTTAGGGCGGATATTATATTTTTGGGGGGTGAAGCCCCTGCTTTCCAAATGAATGTTTCTTTTCCTTCCCCCTGTAGGGTGATCATTTTGTTGTCGTGGAGCTCCTTTAAGAGCCGTTTGGGGGACTCGACAAAGTTTTGGGTGAGTTTAATAACTTCTTCGGCGCTTACCAGGGCTGGGGAGTGTAATATCACATCGAACACCTTTCTTAGGTCACTCCAATCATTATGGGTTCCGTGGAGCAGGCAGCCGCTATTTTTTAGCACCGAAAGTTTTCCGTTTTTCACCAGAATGGGGTTGAGTTCATTTTCGACTTTTTTGAGGAGATCTTTAAAAACTCCGTTACCGTTTGGAGTTACTAGGGTTATTTCTGTTAAAAGTTTGGGGAGCTCGGCGGGAATGCTCAGCAGCCTAGCGGCTCTGGCGATGATTGATTCTTCGCCTCTTGAATAGAAAACGTCTATAATTTTTCTCAATTGATAGGTGGGAAGTATTGATTTTTTTTCGTAGAATTTTTTTATACAGTTTTCGATGAATTTTCTTCTAAGGGGTTCTCCTATTTTTAGGGCGGGAAAAAGGGTTACGAATGCCACCGCATCTCTGTTTGCTCTGATAAAGCCCATTGAACCTGTTTGCTCAGGGTGCAATCTCTAAATCCCCCTTGGCTTCCTAGTGTTCCAAATCACCTCTAATCCATGTTTTGGTTTAAACAGTCGATAAAACTTTTTGGGAGAGATATTGTTCTGTCTGGCAATTTTAACAATTTTAGCTAACAGCTCGTCTGCCAGAAAGTTGGGTAAATCCGTTTCTATAAGGCTGAAGGCGTGCGCAAATTCCAGTGACCAGGGCACATTGTTTAGATTGCTTGCTTGGTAGTAGATAGCTGAGCACACGTATTCGAGCTGCTTCTCGTTCTCCGCCAAGCTATTATGCAGTTCCACTCTGACTGGGAGCGCGTCCTTGTGAGGTTTTATATAGAAAAATCTTTGCTCTGAGAGAAACTTGGAATATCTTGCCCCGAAGATATTCCTTTGGGCCAGCATTGACCACAGTCCGCTCGCTTGGGGAACTGTTACGTTGATTTCATCCTGATTACCCGGCTGGAGTATCGAATCCAGAAGATTAGCATCGTTTATTCTACCATAAATGCCACTAAGCCAAGATGATACATCTCGGTAATTGGAAATAAAATCCATGGAGTGGGGAGTTTTTATTACAAAAGCGTGGAGTGTGTCTAAAAGTTTTTCAGCCAGTATGTCCGCGGTACCGTTGCTCCCATAGATTTTTTCAAAAACCATCAGGTATTCCTGCTGCACCTCCCTTGCCCTATTACTGAAAAACTTTGACTCCCCTATATTATAAGGTATGAGTTCATAATGGGGAATAAATGGGCCATCTAATAAAACTAGATCGTTATTATTACCTTCCAGCATCCGAAGACTTACTAGACGTTCCAAATATTGACGAGATATAGCCTGAATCCGTTCAACATCTTCATCCACCAACCCCATTATTGGTATACATTTTCCAATGATATAGGGATTGTGTGCTACTGGATTGTTGCATTTAAAAGTAATACCTGCAGCCGAAACTACTATGAAATCCAAACCTGCTCTCTGGCTTCTGTTGGAGGAGCCGTCAACCGCGAGTGTAACAGCATCCCGGGCTGCGGGATTGGTTCTGAGTTTTAGGGTTTCAAGCTCTTTGTGGTCATTTAGGCTTTCAACTGCTTCGATTAGTTCCAGATATACATCGTAGAATCGATAAACTTCGGATTCGAGAATATCGAGTGTCTGATGAAATAATTCGCTTCTGTGTTTTCTATCTCGTTCCTCTTCCAGAAATTTTAATAGGTTGGTCAACCCCCATTCCGCTCCGCGAAATCCTTATGCAGATCAAAAACGCTTCGTCCACCATAACCAAGCTGAATATCTCCCTTTTCTATACTAACGCAGAGAGGATCCTTAAGCGGAGTGGCCATACCGGCAACCAGAAACTCGCCCACCCCTAAGCGAGGAAGAATCTTCTGAATTTCAGGGAAATCGGTGTAGTCTTCGATGGCTCTCATATCGTTTGCCGCCGTTAAGCAACCACAGAACAGCGTGCTCAGATTGGAGAAGACGGTTTTCGAAATTCTAGAGATTCTCTGATTTATAATGGTGAGATTTGAACCAAATTTACGGCCCTCCTCTGAGAAGCTGGTAATTTTGCCGGAGCAGAGGTAGGGCTTTCCCACCGTTATTTGTCCGTATGACCCCCCCATTTCAGGGATATAGTTTTTTGCTTCATCAATCACTAAGTGAATCGGAAACCTATTCCGCAGAACCAAATCCGCTATAGTTCCAATCTTCGCCTGCCGGGCATCTAAGAGATCAGAAGAAGCGTCGATGACCAGAATGTTTCCGGCAACCCTTTTCCAGATTTTGTTGTACTGTTCCACACTACCTCCCGTAAAAATGTTCTTGCCGAGCATTTTAACCCTACGCCGTATCGCAGAACTCCAAGCACTTATAGATCCGTCTTTTTTGTAGAATTCATCCAGCCACTGATCAACATAAGACATAAAGCACTCAGCTTTAAGTTCGGCAGCACCGCAAGTGAAATCCATTACAAAGATGTCTGCTGCCACCTCGACCGCTTTTTTGGCCTGAGAGGGTAACACATCCAAGCCGAGAGTTCTAACAATATCACTCGCCTCGGTGGGTACAACCGGTAACTCGTTACTAGACATAACTTGGAAATTATTACATAACTTGCCCAGATTACTGGTGGCATATTCACCGGTGTGGTCCCACACGAGAACATTGATCTTCTGTTTTAGGGAAGACATGCCCACAATATTGGCTGCTGTGGTAACGCTCTTACCCATTCCGATACGGGCGAATATCCCTACTCCTAATCGCAGAATGGCTGAGGCGTCAAGGTCAACGGGGTAATCGGTTTCCCGAATTTTTCCCACTGGATAGTATTCTCCGTCCCTTTCTGGATCACGGAAAAGGGCCTCGTAATTCTCTCTGCTGGCTATAAAAATTGGGGAACAGGGTTTGGGAGGGTGAGATAATCTGCGCACACCGGGGTTGGTGGGGATTCCGTATAATCGGAGTTCACCAAATTTCATATTCTGGTCCAGACGGGGGACTTCTCCATACAGGCTTGAGAAATAGTTCAGAACGTCTGTGGTTGCTCCTCTGGTGGCGGCGAATAGGTTTGAAACTAGTCCGATTGCTTTGGTGTTGTTATGGCTGACGGTGAGGAGTTGGCCTTCGTAAACGTACTCCGTGGCGTAGTCGAAGACTGCAAAATCGCACTTTTTAGTGCTTGTTGGACTTGTTACAAATCCTACGGGAGAGGCGCCCTTCAAGATTTGTTCTTTGGATCGCAAATACTCATACTCTTCGACTTCGGAGCTCATAACGGCTCTCAATACGGATGTTTCGAGACCGGTTTCCTCAGCCGTCATTGTTTTTACCTCTTGCAAATTTAGCTTGTCTCATTTTATTGTAAAACTTCTATTTAAATTTAGTGGAAAACACAAAGAAACTTTAAAAAGATGGAAGGGAAACCTATCATAATATATAAATAAAAAGCCCTTTTTATGATAGGACTTCTACTTGCAATTAAAATCTTTCTTAAATTCATAGAAGTGGAAGGAATCCAGTATGTGTCTAATAATGGTTTTTAACATAAAAATATCAATTTTTCCTCAAAATGAACGATCTGGCACACATTAATCTGGTGGAAGGGTAATTCCTATCAAAGTATTTAAATAATTGCCAGAATTTATGATAGTGTGCTTTTATTATTGATTGTACTTTTAAAAGGATATTTTTGAATAATAC
>DXJA01000530.1 GCA_019056875.1 Candidatus Jordarchaeum madagascarense | reverse complement strand
GATGATTTTAAATATTAGATTGTTATAATTATATTCATAGGAATATAAAGGAGACCTTGCAAGTGAATAGGGAAGCAGCTGTTGAAATGCTTAGGATAGACCCCGTCTTAGTGATGGACTGTTTGAAATCAGAGTTAGCAGCTTATGTAGAAGAAACAGATCGAGATGGTGTCATAATAGGGATAAGCGGGGGATTAGACTCGGGAGCAGCAGCGGCGGCTTGTGTAGAAATTCTCGGAAAGGAAAGGGTTAAAGGAGTACATATGCCGGATAGGGACAGTCTTCCTCAACACACTGTTGATGCAAAATTAATCGCAAAAAAGTTGGGAATAGACCTTAGAATAATGAACTTAACTTCGACGCTAGATGCATTGGGTGTTTACCAAATTTTTGGTTGTGTCTGCTAATCGGTTAACTTTTAGGGATTAATTGGGTCCCTCCTATGTTATACGTTATTAGAAAACAAACAATGGAGGTGGAGCCCAATCATATCCCTGAATAACCAAATACGGGTTCACGGCGATTTAAGCCTTATCCCTCTATCTCGAAGCCTGGACCAGGCCAACCTGAACAGAGAAGTCCTCAAGGCAATACTGGAGAAGGCCCAAGACCAGCTAATAGATGAGCTGTGTGGCCGGAAGTACGCCAGAAACCAGGACAAGAGGTTCCGAAGAGCAGGAACCGCCGAGAGAACGCTGGTGACCAGGCACGGCACGATAAGGTTCAGGCTGGTCAAGGTGAAGTCGCTGGAGAACGGAACCATAATGAGACCATTCCTCCTCTACCTGGGATTAGAGTCCCGGAAGAGGATCGTTGACGACCTGGTCTTCGAATGCGCCGAGACGGCAGCCCTGCTCACCTACAGAGACTCCCGAACGGTTATAGAGAACCTCACCAAAGCCACGGTTCCCAAGCACCGGATACACTCCTACGTCCAAGAGGTGGGAGCCTTCGTAGACCAGGAACGCAGGAAAACGGGGAACCCTAAATCTGACCTGCTCTATGCGGATGGGACGAAGGCCCACGGACTAAACCGGAAAAAGAACGAAATCAACGTTATAATTGGAAAAGACACGAAAACAGGCGAGAAAAGCCTTCTGGGACTCACCGTGAACCGGGAGTGGAGGAAAACTGCAAAACAGGTCAAAACCCGGGCCGACGTCCTGGTAGCGGATGCAGACAAAGCCTTAAGAAACGCCCTCCTAGACAAAGCCCTGAACTACCAGCTCTGCGTAAGACACGCGGTGGGGGAGGTGAGCATGCACCTGTGGAAAGCCGGCCTACCCCGGAATGAGCGGAGAGAAATCCTCCGAAAGCTGAGGGTGAGTGATACTGCACACCTGCAGAAACTCGGCGCTTAAACACCTGAGGGACGGGAATGTGGAAAGGCTAAAGTGGAGGATTAACAAGACGCTCGTCGACCTTGAGGAACTGGCAAAGGAACTGGTTGAAGACGGCCTCACCAGCGCGGCGAAGTTCTTGAGAAACTCGGCGAACTACCTGGTAACCTTCGCCAAGCTGGCTGTGAAGGGGATGGAAGTGCCTTACACGAACAACCTCATCGAGAGGCTGATGGGTGAGATAGCGAAGAGGGTGAAGAACAAGTGGATGCACTGGAGCACCCAGGGGCTGGAGAACCTGCTGAACATACTCCTGGTGAGATACTGCAACAAGCAGCTTTTCGGCGAGATCAAAGAAAAATACTTAAGCCAAGGGAACAAACCACTCATACAGGTAACTATAACATAGGAGAAAAAGTTAACCAATAAAAAGACGGCACCAAAATTTTAAAAAAAATAAGGCGCCAGAAACTAAAAATTTCATACACCAAAAAAAGTTGGGAACCAATTAATTTTAAAAATTTACCTAAAAAACGCGCCAATTTTGCGAATTTCACAAAAATAACATACAAATAAAAACAAAAAACTAAAACTTTTTTGCGAAAAACACAAAACACTCCGAAACCTATATATACCAAAAAAAAGCAAAAGAAGATAAAAAGGCTGAGTCGACGAAAAATGTGCATGACTTCCCCTCCTCCCAATTTCACGCCCAGGAGCGGACAAACGTCCGTTTCGCGGAATCCTCCCCTATGTTTTATCTCCCCTCTCCCAGCATTTTGTTTTTTGTGTCGGCGATGAAGCCTCCCCTAGTTTTCTAGGTTTGTGGTTAGCGCTTACTTGTCCCCCTCCTCTGCTCGTGGTGGGGGAAAGCGATTTTATTTCTTCCTCGGGTTTTTCTAGGTTTTGGGGTCTTTTTTTGTTGTTTTTGTTTTGTTGTGGTTTTTTTTTGAGTGTTTTTTGTTGTTTTTTTCAAAAGAGATAAATAATTTGGTTGCTATTTTTTGATTTAAACATTATGAGGACTTTTGTATGGCTGTTGATGAGGCTATTTTGGAGTTTATGAAGAAGTTGGATTTGAGGGATGATGAGGTTAGGGTTTATTTGGCGGTTTTGGGTGCTGGGCGTTTGGCTATGGGTGATGTTGCTTCTTTGACTGGGTTGTCTGTTGATGTTTGTAGGGGTATTTTGGATCGTTTGGTTGAGTTGCGTTTTGTTAGGCGTTTTCCGGGGAAGGTGGATGGTTTTGTGGCTTTGAATCCTTTTTTGGCTGGGTTTTTGATTGTTTTTGAGGATTTGGATAGTTTTTTGGGGGGTTTGCGGGATGTTTTGCGTTCTCGGTGTGAGGAGTTTTATGGGCGGCTTGATGGTAGTAAGGGGGTTTCAGTGGAGGAGATTTCTCGTTTGACGCTTATGCGTGTTGAGAATTTGAAGTTTTTTATGGAGGATTTTATTAGGTTTATGGGTTCTAGGTTTGAGGGGCGTGCGGATTCTTTTAGGGATTTGAATGTTTCTGTGGAGGAGGCTATTCACTCGTTGCTTTCTACGCATATGGTTGGTATGAGTGATGTTGAGCACTTTGAGGAGAAGAAGAGTTTTAGTCTTTCTGATGTTATTTCTGAATTTGTTTCGAGTGTGGAGGAGGATATTGGTTCCTTAGAGATTTTGACTGGTAAGACGATTTCGTCTTTCGTTATGGAAATTCGCAAGCGTTTTGAGCTTATTAAGTTGCGTTTTGGGTCTGTTTTGGTTAATCATAGTTCACAGCATGAGACTGTTAATTCTGATCTGAATAATAAGATTAAGATTATTGTAGAGGAGGATTTCCAAGATTTAAAAGGCCTAATTGATGAGGTTGAGGCGGGCGTTTTTAAAACGCTTAGGACTATTTTGGAGATAGTTGGGGAAAAGGTGGAATCTTTTAAAACTAGTTATTTGGAGACTTTGGATGGTTTGCTTAACGAGTATTTGGATGTTTTGGCTTCATTTGAACCTCGAATGAAGAGTATTCTTGAGGGATTGGAAAATGTTTCTTCGGATTTAGCTGATTCCACCTCTGTTTTAGCGTCACGTAGGAAAGCTTTTACTAAAATGGTTTTGAAGGGCGACGCTTTTCTCGATGAATTGAATAATAAGACTAGAACTGTTTATGAAAATGCTAAGAGTTTGAGCACCGATTTCCAAGGAGTGATTTCTGATCAGATTGTTTCAGCTAAGGAATTTACCGACCAGATTAGCAAAAAGTTTTCAACCTTCGTGGATGAGAGAACCGATATTATAAGAGGTGAGATTAGCCAGGTCGAGCAGAAGGTTAGGGAGAGTATTATACCAAAATCCTCTTTGGTAGAATCCAAAATCTCCGAAAAAGTTTCTGAGGCCATTAAGAGTAACAATGATGATTGTGAGAAGATTAAAGTTCAACTGGAGCAGGAAATCGAGAACTACATAGAAAGCGCTTTCAAAAATGTTAAAGAAGCTTTATCCTCGTTTGAGAAAGGTTCCAAGGAACTATTCTCCATACATAACAACAATATTAAAAATAGGATCAAACTTCTTGAGTACAGTGTTCTCTATCTCCGAAAGAAACTGGCTCATATGTTGCAAAATAACGCTTTCGAATATGATAAAATGACAGATGAGCTATATGGTACTATTTCTGATTCTATTAGGCAAAAAATCGAACCCTACCTAGAAGAGCTAAGCCCCTTTGAGAAAAAAATTACTTCTATCCTATCTGAATGTTACACCGAATCAAAAAATGTCGTAGACAGCTACGTCAGGGATATAAATGAGGGAGCCACAAATATCATATCTCAAATAGATAGAAAAGAGGATATTCTAAGAAAAATATGGGAGACCTCTTACACTTTCACTGGTCAGGACGTTAAAACATGGCCCCTGACAGGAGAAAAGGCTATTATAGCCCATACAAAATCCATGGTGGCGAGAACCAGTAAGAATATAATAATCATATCTCCGGAACTTGTTCCCGAAATTTTGGAAGAGCTACTTAACGTCAAAAACTTTAAAGCAACCATAGTTGCAAACATTGACCTCAAGGTTTTTGATTCGGTCATAAAACATTTCTCAAGACAAGGCAACGTAAAATTCCTCAACTATCCCAATAAAGACTTGTGGTGCGTGATAAGAGACAAAGATGAGGTACTATTCGCGCCCACAACCTCAAAAGAAGAAATAGTTGCAGTGGTATCGGAACAAGAAGGCTACATTAAATTCGCTCAGGAACAAACAGCACCCATAGTACTATCCAAGAGCAAGGAAATTAAAGCATCCTAATACTCCTTAATGCTCATTCATTCACACTCCTTTTTTCAAGTTCAAGTTTTATTTTGAATCAGATTTACCCTCCCTCTACTGAAATTAATATTCTAATTTTTTTGGCGCCAATTTTTGCATCAACACACTTGCAACATTTGAGCCTAATGACGAGAAAATATATATTTTTCATATTTTTTCAAAAAAATTTGTATGATTTCTACTTTCTATATGTTTTTTAGGAAAAATTTATAAGTCAACGATAAAAACAATAATTCTTGAGAGAAAAATATCAAAAACAAAAATCTCATCTATTACACTTACCCTCCCTCTCTCCCTCTCACCCCCAATAAAGGATGAGCAAAGTTTAAACTTATCTCCCTCTCTCCCTCCCCCAAGTCCCCCCGAAAGGGGGGGCTTATTAAATGTTTTCTTCTTATTCCCTCTCCCCTTGTGGGGGAATTCATATGACTCTTACTCACTCCCTCCCCCCTAGGGGGCGGCTCTATTCTTGTAATTCTAGGTTTTTGGGTTTTTATTTTTGGTTGTGGGCTTTTAGAATTGGGAGTATTTGGGGTTTTTCTTTATTAGGGTGCCTAGGTAGATTGCGTCTAGGAAATCTTCTATTGTGGGTTCCCATTCTAGGGCTATTATTGGTTTGCTTTTTGGTGAGTATATTTGTGTTTCTTGCACACTTGCGCGGCAACATCTTACTATGTAGAAATCGTTTGGTGTGGTTTCTTTTCTCGCGTAGTGTGCCGGGCATATGTCGATTTTTTTTATTTTGATCTGTGGGTTGAGTTCTTTTACCGTTTTGAATGTTATGGGGCAACCTACAATTAGTGCTGATTCTTTTAGGGATGCTATTTTTTCATAGTGGGTATCCAAAAATAGGAATTCTCTTTCGGTGGTTGCGCTGCAAGGAAAAACTATTTGGAGATTTGTTTGGGGTATTTCCTCAATGATATCTATTATCTTGGTTCTGAATTTTGTGTCTTTGCGTACTAGTTTCTGTTTTTGAGCATTTTGGACTAAATCTGCCAGTTTTGCTGGTTCTGGAGGGACAACGTCAATTATTCCTACTGTGGTGTTTTGGGGTTCGAATAGTGCGATTCCTATGTGTTCGAATTTTGATTTGAAAACTATGCTTCGTGTGTCCTTTTTTAAATGTTTTATAGTGTTTTTGATGACTTCGGTTTTTTGTGTGGGGTCAGTGTTAGGGCAATTTACAGTTATTGTTTCCTGCTCGTCACTTAACCGGATTGCACTTGATATTGTTTTTATTAGTCCATTACCTATGGTTTTGATTTCGTATATCGAGAATCCTGTAGGTGACTGAGCTAGTATGTATTTCGTGGTGTGGAATATTTTCCTTCCCTTCAAGGTTTTTGCGTCTTCCCTCTCCCTAACTTTTACTATGTTTACTTGTTGGGGATGAACCACTCTGGGCATAGTGTGTCACCTTTAAAGGTCCCTTTGGGGTACGATGTCGCAGCCGGTGCATTTGAGGCACATGGTTTGGAATCTGGTTACGTCTAGTCTTTTTTCTTTTAGAATTTTTTTATGGTTTGTTGCGTGGGAGAGTAGTCTTTCTGCTGAGGGGCGTTGAGCTCTATTATTTAGGGCTTCTTGTAGTTGGGTCTCTATTAGTGGGTTTAGATTTAGGGGTCTTAGGGATGCGATTACTCCCCAATTCGCTAAAGCTTCTGCTCCTTGGTTTATTGTTTCCTCTTTTTCTCCGAGTCCGATTATGATGTTGGAGCAGGCTCGTTTCTCTCCGAAGACTTTTGCAGCGTATCTAATCATCCTCAGATTGTTTTCGTAGTCGAGTTTGCCACAAACTATTGCGAAGATTTCTGGATCGTAGCTTTCAACGTTTACTTTGATTTCGTCTGCCCCGGCGTCGTAGAGCATATTAATATGCTTCTCTTCCTGAACGAAGGGTTCGACTCCTATTGGGAGGGCGTCTCCGAATTCTTTGCGTATGGCTTTCACTACTCTGCACATGTGTTTTACACTCTCAGTGGGTGAGGAAAAAACTCCTGTTGTGAGTGCTACTCCGCTTAAACCCTTTTTTGCTACACGCTTAATAGCTCTGGTTACTGTTTGTGGCTTTAGAACTCTGTGCGAAACGTGAGATTGTATTAAAGGGGTTGCACAGAATTTACAGTTATATCTACAGTTAGAATCTAAATTAAGAAAAGCCTGTTCTGGACAGTGAAGAAGGCTTTCTACCTGTTTAGCGGGGTACCAGTCTATCCCTGATTTCTGAATCATTTTGTGTTCAACGTTGTAAGTGTAGGGTGTTTGGGACTGGGTTTCTGCTAATGTGAGGCGCACTAGTCGCCCATCACCGAAACGGAGAAATATTGAGTTTTGTCCAGTGTTTGGACCTGCGGTTGAATGATCTGCAAGAAACGGGAGTTCTTTAATATTTTTTACGAATATTTTCCCGTTTTCTAGTAGTTCTGCTTTTGCCCTAGTCGTTTGTGGTATTTCCTCCTGCACTTTGAAGCCCTCATATTTATATTAGGTCACTGTCTGGAAGAACACAGAAAGAAACTCTGTGTGAACAGAAGTGGAAGCACAGAAAAACCTTACGGTTAAGCTAGACCAAGCTTTGGACAGAAAAATCACTTTACAAGAAGCACAAAACCTGTTAAAAGTTGAGGGAAAAAATTTCGAGAAATTGTTGAGGGTGGCCCGAACAATAACCGACCGGGAAGTGGGACATATTTTACGCACTTATTATCCTTCGAAAATGTTTCCTTCAATATCTGTAACTGGAGAATCTTGTGAATTAGGATGTGCTCATTGTAATCATCACTATCTTCGACACATGATACCTGCATTAAATCCGGATCAACTATACAGTTTATGCCTTAATCTAAACCGTGAAGGAGCTGTTGGGTGTCTGATAAGTGGTGGAAGTAATATTGAGGGGTATGTTCCACTTGAACCATACGTGGATGCAATTAAACGCATAAAAATGGATACTGATCTTGTTCTGAATGTACATACGGGTTTGTTGAGTTGGAATTTGGCAAGGGGATTGTCGGAAGCTAAAATCGATGTTGCTTCAATTGATGTGGTTGGTGATAACGAAACCATAACTGGTGTTTATGGGTTGAATAAAACAGTTGATGACTATGCAAAAGCTCTAGATAACCATTCACGGGCTGGAATAAAGCATATCGTTCCACATATTTGTGTGGGTTTAAACTTCGGAAAGATAGGTGGCGAAATCAGAGCCCTTAAAATGATAGAGAGGATAAATCCTGAGATACTAGTATTTATCACATTAATTCCAACTCGTGGTACTCTTATGGAGAAGGTAACTCCGCCGAAACCAAAAACAGTAGTCAAAATAATGGCAATTGCACGATTAATGCTCAGGAAACCCTCCATATCTTTGGGATGCATGCGTCCGGGCGGAATGAGGAGAAGGAAACTGGATTCTTTAGCTCTAAACGTGGTTGATAGAATTGCGGTTCCCACACCCGAAGTATTAAAAGAAGCAGAAAAGTATGAATTAAAAATTGAAGAGTTTAATTCTTGTTGCGCTTTACCAAAGGAGTTTGAAGCAATGATAAAGGACAGGGTTCTGAAAATGGGCCAGATTTAGCGTCGGAAGTTCCATTCTTTAGTAGAGTATTTTTCTCTAATGAGTTTATCAATTAGTTGCTTTTCGTATTCTGATAGTTCACCGGGTACAAGTTCTATATTGAGAGTCTCTTCGAATCCTTTCTTCAAAAAATTTTTAATCACTCCTATATCTGGTTTCTTTTTAAGAGCCATTTCGAGATTGATGACTCTTTCTTCTATAGATTTGGCGATTTTGTCGCTCATTTTCTCTTTTGATACTTTTAATACTTTCGACATGGTTTTGATATCCGTTTTCACAAGAAGCGTTCCATGATGTAGCACAACGTTTTTTCTTCTGGTCTGGGAACTTCCACTAATCTTCCTTCCATCAACCAAAACATCGTTAACCGGCTTGAATCCCGCATCCAATCCAAGCATTTTTAGACTTTCAACTAAACCACGGCAAAGTACCTCGTATGACTTCAAAATATCTTTTGGTATTTTTTTGTTATTTTCGTTTACAACTATGTTATAGGTTAGGTTCTCCTTATCCGAGTAAACCGCTCCCCCTCCCGTTATTCTTCTACAAATATCAACTCCTAGTTTACCACACTCTCCAACATCCACCACGTTCTCCACAGCTTGAAAGTAACCAATAGAACATGCCGGCGGATCTCTCTGATAAAGAAAGAGGGTATCCGGAACCAATTTCTTGGAGCGTGCTAACAATATAGCCTCGCCTACTGCGCCACTTGTTGGCGGATCAATTATCCCCAAATCCAAAAAACGCCATTTTTCCATCAATTCAAACACACCTTAGTCAAAACATAGAATGAACGGTACCCACCTAAAATTGAGATATAACCCAATTTAAGATTAACCAAATTTAAAAATTCTTCTTAATCTATATTTCTATCTCAGCATACAAAAATCTCAAAGTAAATAGTTCACGTGTTTCAATTATGGTAGTTAATCTTGATTTTTTAGCTAACTTAAAAGCAATAAATAGTTTTCAGCCTAAAATTTCCTTGGATGGACTCCTCTAATAGATAAGAAGGATAGTAATTTAAAAAATTCAGCTTCTGAGCTCTTATCCTGAAATAAAAAGTGGGGGGTATCAGTGGGTTTATAAATTGTTCAGAAGGGGTAGGGGAGT
>DXJA01000523.1 GCA_019056875.1 Candidatus Jordarchaeum madagascarense | reverse complement strand
TTAAAAAATATAAAAAATTAACCAAACTTTGAGAAGAATACCTAATTAATTATTGGTGCACATTGTCATATATGGGAAGAAAAACTAATGTCTCCGGAATTGAAAGAAGTTCTTAAGGGGGATCGCAAAACAATTCGGCTATGACATGAAACTCATTATGGATGGAACTGTTGAAAGATTGATTAGAGAAATAAGAGTGGGGTGAATGCATCAAGACAATGGAGCTACCTATGCCAATGAAAATGATGGAACTCCCCGAATTCACAGAGTAAGAGAAAAAAGGATTCTTGGAGGCAATGCTGCAAAAGTGCTTGGATTATAAACCATATCTTTGCTATAAAAAAAGAAAATGAAAAAATCTAAATCATCAATTTAGCAGGTTGGTGTTCTTAATAGATCATCCCTTTTTGATATTAAAACTTGTTTTCCGACGCACAAATAAATCAGATAAGTATAAACTCAACCCTCAGGCTTAATTACGGAAAATGTTAAACTAGAAAAGATTTTTAACATCAGAAGTTAATTAGTCCCCACTCCTTTTTTATAGAATTACGGGAGGTTAGATTTTAATGGTTGTAAAAGTTGGAATTAACGGATTTGGGAGAATAGGGCGTCTTGCTTTCAGAGCTGCCATGGAAGATGAAAATATTGAAACTTTGGCTATAAATAATCTTGGAGATATAAAGACTTTAGCGCATCTACTCAAATATGATTCGGTTCATAAAAAAAATAAAAGCATGCCCTTATCCCTCTTTTTTTAGTAGACTTTTGATATTGAGATTCCCGATTGCTTAAAAACATTTCGAAAACAAATATCCATAACAGCAAACAAAAATATTAACTATCATGAGAGGTCTTTTTATTAATGAATAAATTTGCGGTGTGATTTTTAGTTGGAAAGAAAAGTTTTCAAGCTGAAACAGATCGGGGTCATACACTCCCCGTTTAAAAATCTGGGTGAAATACCATGCCAGGGATACAAGTCAAAAGAGGAGGGGAAGATTGAAGTTTTTGAAGAATACCAGGAGGGTTTGGAGGATATAGAAGGATTTTCGCATTTAATAATCCTTTACATTTTTCATAGGGCTGAAGGTTATCAGCCTAAGGTAAAGCCCTTCTTGGACACGAAAACTCGTGGTCTTTTCGCTACAAGACATTTTAATAGACCTAACCCTATAGGAATCTCGGTGTTTCAGCTTTTAGGAAGGGAAAATAATATTCTCCAAATAGGACAGGTTGATGTTCTTGATGGAACCCCCCTGTTAGATATTAAACCTTATATTCCAAAATTTGATCAGAGAGAAAATGTTAGATTCGGCTGGTTGGAAGAGAAATTGAAATAAAAACTGTTTTTATGCTAAATGTTTTTCACGACTCTTTTAGGAAATCTAAAAGGATTTGACTGAAATCTTCTTTTCTAAGAGGAGAGGCTACAAGTAGCTTCCCCCAACAGTCCAAAGTTAAAAAAATAGAACTGGGGAGCGGGTTTCATTTGTTTTTTCCAGTTATTTCTCTTCGTCTTTCTTCTAATAATCTGTATATTTTTTCCCGGTCTTTTGGATAGGTTCTGTAGGCTAGAAACCATATGAGCAGGCAAAAAGTCCATGGAATAGTAGTTGTCAAAAGCATTGCCAGCGTAAGGGACTGGCCCGAAATCGTGAAGAGCCCAAAAAGCATGGAAAGAGGAAGCACATTTAACCAGTATCCCATGTACGGCATAATGCTCTGCATTGTTATGCCCGCAACTCCACCATTTATAGTGTCTGCTATATAACCTGTGATAACCGCAGCTACTGCTGCAAAGCCTCCCTCAAACATCTGCTCCAAAGAGAAAGATGTGCTCCTCACTTCAGGCTTTGTCACATTTGCAATTATTGGTTGAACCGCACCGGTACCCGCCCAGGTAACCAACAGAGCGGTGATGAACGCCACGATGGTGTACTCCAATATGTTAAATTCATGGGTTAGTATTAGGATGAAGAGAGGGATACCTGAAAAAACGGAGATCTGGGCTATAATGATCCTACCCTTGTTAAAACTGCGCTTCTCTGCTTTGTCCCCTAGTAATCCTCCTAGTGCAGCACCCACAGCTGAGCCTATCGCCAATACTCCGAAGAGTAGAGTCGCCTCATTTGGTGAAATGTATCTAACGCTCTCAAGCCAGTGTACAAACCAAGCCTGTACCACGATCCAGGGTATATAGCCAAGCATTCCTTGCACAATCATTACCAGCATTGTTGGGGTTCTCAGAATCTCTCCAACCGCTTTTCTCTCGATCTTATATTTTTCCGAGGCTTCTGTGATTACGCCTTTAAGCTCTTTCTCAGTTGCTCCCCTTGTTGGCTCCTTAACAATGAAAAATACCACCCCAGCAGCTATAAAGCTAAGAATAGCAAGTAGTATAAACCCATTTCTCCAAGCGCCATAATAAGCAGTATACTTCGCCAGAGTGTCAAAGCTAATAAGCTGGGTTACTAACTGTAACGTCTGAGGATACACCAACTGTAACATCACTAGTTGTGGCATGTTTGATTCTAATCCGAATGTAAAGCTTGGTGCATCAATCATACCAAGCACTGGTACAATTATGGCTATACCGATGACTGATGCCATCTGGAAAAGCCCCAACCATGTGCCCCGCGCCTCCGGCTTGTACATATCTACTATTAATGAGAACCCTGTTGGTATAATGGTTGCTAGGCCGAAGCCTGCTAGCAGTCGGAAGATAAGCAGAGTGTTAAAGTCACCCGCATAAGCACAGAGAAGTGTGAAAACACCCCAAATTACACAGCCAATGGTTAAAACATTTTTGCGTGAATACTTATCCGCCAGATATCCCCAGAAAGGCGTAGCAATGGTTTGTATCGCCGAGCGAGTGGTTGTTATTAAACCGAGGGCCCCACGAGCAACTGCCAATTCTCTTCCTATCGATGTATAATAGGTGGGGAGTGCCTGCATGTCGGCCCTATCTATAAGAGCTGCGAAACCCAGAGATAAAAACGACCTCTTTCTTCCCTTAAGTTCTCCTTCAGTTTTAACGGAAGCCGTTTTTTTAGCCATCCGCATCAACTCGCAGTAATGAATTTAAATATATTTAGTCTAATAGTTTTTAAATTTTTTCAAAACTTTTAATTA
>DXJA01000522.1 GCA_019056875.1 Candidatus Jordarchaeum madagascarense | reverse complement strand
AGCTCTGATAACCGAAACCTGAAGAGCCGATGACTGTTCCAACGTATATCTTGATTGTTCTTGACGAAGCCGTGAAGAATGGTTCTGTACTGGTAGCGTTGATAATATAGTAATCAGGGTCGAAATTACTATCTGAAACTAGTATATTGGTACTAAAATGACCTGTACCACCGGTTGTTACCGGATAAGAAGGAGTCGTAAAGTTTCCATAGAACCGGATAATAATATCGGTATTAGGTCGAAAAGCCCCAGTTCCATCCAGAACCCATCCACTAACCGTGATAGTATCACCTATAGCAGCTTCGTTGAGAGCATAATTAATTACAATTAATCCCTTATAGTAGATGTACACGTTTACTCGAGAAGAGTTTACACCGAGGATTCTACCGTTTTGTGAACAATTAGCAAAAACCTGAACAACAGCCTCGGTTTCCCAAGCGGTATTTGTATAAAGTACATTTCCAGACGAATCAGTAGTCCAATTACGTAGCTGTGTTACGGCACCACCAGCTGTGCTATTATCCCACCATATCGCGACATACATACCTTGAATATTTGTACTATTGCCATAGTCTAAGTGAGCCGTGATATCAGTCGTATTACTATATCTCAGTGTATAGGGATTAACCGACACTGATAGTGATGGTCTAACATATACATGTATTATGTCATTTGGGTCCGAAGCTGAGGTGGGTGGTGTTATGTTTAAACCCAAATAAAGGCCATCATAGTTTGCTGTGAAATTGTAATCTATAAGGTCCAGCGAGGCGTCTGAGTAATATATTTGGAAGTAACCATTATTAGCCGTTAAGCCACTAGCAACGGGAGTACCGTTACGATAGACAATGATATTCACATTAGGTATCCCTCTGATTGAATCGTTGGTACAGTTTGGATCGATGAGTCTTCCTTCTACCATTACTCCCCCTTCGTTTCGAATAAGATTGTGATTATTTCCCACCCAGGCTGTGGCATTAGCGGTCATATTGATTTGAGAAATTCCAGTTAAGAGTACACCAGTATAGTTTGTAGCTATCGGTATGCTAGGGGATATTGTTTGATTAAACGCCTCAGCTAGAAATATTATTGGCCCGACGCGAAAACTGGTGTCTAATTGGGCACTGTTTTGAGCCAGACCGTTTGCGTCTGTCGTGTCATTTCCAATAAAGATTCTATTCATTGTTATTGGATCGAAGATATAGAATGATACATTGGCACCACTAACTGGGTTGCCGGAGGTAGCGTTTGTAAGGGTTGCATTAATCGTAATTGGTGTTTCTCGTGGTACTATTAGTGGTGACGCGTTTAATAATAGTTGATAAGCACTTTGGACATTGGGGTCGGGGTTCGTTCCGTTTTGTGCGGGTCCAGGTGTGGGGTCAAATTGCACCCACTCGCCACCACCACTGGTTGTCGGTACCCAAACTTCTGCCCAAGCATGAGCATTGAAGGCTCTTATGATGTGTACGAGTCCCAGTTGAGGATCCACTGTTATTTCTCCTCCTACGAATCCAACCACGAGTCTGGCTGAGATGCCTAGTTCTCTAAGTGCCATTACAAATGCGCTGGCGAAGTGAACACAGATTCCTTGTCCTCCCTCTAAAAACCATAACACAGGGTCTTCTCCTTGGGGCGTGCCCCCACCGTTTAGTAGGATACTCAAATTGTAGGTGTAGGCGCCTCCAGTTAGAAGAGATAAAGCACTCATAGCAGTTTGGTAGACTGTCCCAGTATCATCTATGCTGTTTACAAAGTTCATAAAAGTAGTATTCGCCTCCAGATAGGAGGGAACTTGAGTGTAGATATTACTTATATAGGGTGGTGTCTGCCAAGGATAGCCTGCCGTACTATTAATTGCATTCAGGTCGAAGGGATATCCTGCAGCCGTATAGTTTAGGGTTGATAGACCTGACCCAGTATAATCTCCATTAAGGAAAGTGCTGTTGTACTCGTCCATACTCAAGTTGAAATAGTTTAGATCTCCCTGTAGAGTTTGGATTAGGTATCCACCAGCGTCTACTATTGTGTAATTTGCAAATAGTGCAGGTATCATGGTGGATGATGAAGCTGAATGAGTGAAATTCATGTACACAGTGTACAATTGCGCAGGAGAGAGGGGCACATAGGATATTGGACTGTGTGGATAAGATCCGGTTAGTGTTTTGTTCCAGTCCATGTTATAATTGTCGTATGCTTCCAGTCTCCAATAGCGGGTAGGGTATATAGGGTCATCTGGATGAACTATCAGTATTGTCATGTTTGGGTCTATTAGACCATAGTCGAACATTTCTATGGGGGGAATTTCTATGGTCATGTTTGGTAGGGTCATGTTTGGTAGTTCATCGGGTATATCGAAAATGTTATCGTACCAGTCGTCGGGAGGTTGCGGCATGTTTACGTCGATTGTAATTGGTGTAATCCAGGGATAGTATATTTGTCGTATGTTTGAAACGGTTAGATAGCTGAGTAATTGTTGTACGTAGGGATTTTGGTTATATTTTAGGAGGGTGTTTAGAATGTTGTATGCTGCTCCTAGGCTTAGGAGTAGTAGGAGAAGGAGTGCTATTGTAAGGATGGTTTTCCTTCTGGAGGGCATTTTTTCACCTACTAGTAAGTGTTAGCTTTCCCTTACTTAAGAAATATTGGCTTTGATGAAAATAAAGGTTTTGAATGTTACAAAATTTTGTTGGAGAAAAATTACTGTGGGAAATATGAATCACAGAATTTACAATGTCAAGTAAGTATTTAATGCATAAAATAAAAAAAAGACCACCACTTTAACGAAATTAATGAAATTAAACAATCAATGTCAAATAGACGAATCGCACATAAACATTCAATAAGGCGCCATAAAATACCACAAGTACATCTACACTCCAACGCATAGTGGGTTTAACCACGAATATGGTTCATTGTGGAAAAAGGTGGTTATCTTTAAAGGGTCAAGATGTTTCCGTTTGCAAAGTTTTGAGTATTATAATTTCAGGAGCGGCCATTATGGGAGAAATTGATTTAATGTTCAGCAAGGACATGGGAAAGTACGATTTCGGGCCGGGACATCCTTTCAGAGGAGATCGATTTACCAATTTTATAGAACGCTTTAAAGAAGAACTTTTGAGGGAGAGATCAAGATTTGAAATCGTGGAGCCGAGATACGCCACAGAGGAGGAGATATTAATGATTCACGATCCTCTTTATGTAGATTATGTTAAAAAGACCGCGGCGAGAAGCGGGTTTCTAACACTTGACACTCCACTGTCTCCGGGAATGGATGAACAGGCTAAACTGGTGGTTGGGGCCGCTTTGGAAGGCGCTGAAAGAATCATGAGGGGTAATTGTTCCAAAGCAGTAGTCATAGGCGGAGGAATGCACCACGCAGGAAGCACATACGGCGGGGGTTTCTGCGTTTATAATGATGTTGCCATTGCTGCTAGGTGGCTTCTTGATGAATACAAACTAGAGAGGATACTTATTATTGATACTGACGCTCATGCGGGTAATGGAACCGAGGATATTTTCTATGAGGAGCCTCGGGTGCTCTTCATATCGCTTCATCAGGATCCTAGGACCCTGTACCCGGGAAAGGGATTTATTTGGGAAATAGGGAGCGGTGAGGGTGAGGGCTATACCGTTTGTGTGCCTCTGCCTCCGGGATCGGGATACGATGTTTACACCCTGGTTATGGATGAAATCTTCGTACCCTTGGCGTGTGAATTCAAGCCTCAGATAATCTTTCGAAACGGAGGTAGTGATCCTCACTTCGCCGATACACTCACTAATCTAGGTCTTCCTATGAAGGGTTTCAACATGTTCGGGGAGTATATGCGTAAGATGTCAGAAGAATTGTGTGAGGGCAAAGAGCTGGATTTTATCGGAAGTGGTTATAATCCCCTTGTCTTACCCAACGCTTGGGTTTCCATTATTCTGGGACTCTCCGGTATCAACAAGACTTTGCCCGAACCAGTTAACCCTCCTTCGTGGCTAGACGACCCGAGACTGGTAGAATACACAAAATCCAAGGTTATTGAAGAAATCAAATTAACCCTGAGAGACCATTGGAACTGTTTCAAATAAGGCTTAACGACTGTTTCATTAATTTAAAACGGTTTAGTTACCAGTATTAATTCTCAGCGGTGGGGTGAATTTATTTGATTACAAGCAGAGAATTGACGGCGGATATGCTCACACAGTTTGAGAGTAATAAGAAAAATGCATCACTGCGAGCCATTTTCCAAAATACAGTTGGCTCAGCAAATATTTTGGATATTCCTGTAAGAACAAGTAGCTTTGGTCTTATGATAGAAACGGTAAAACGCTACAACACGATTGACTATTTACTCATTAGATTCATTAAGAAAAGAAGATTTAGAGAGCTGGACCCCTTTCTGCGTAACATGCTTAGAATTGCCACCCTAGAGTTGAAATTCAATTATGACCCCACGGTTAATGTTAAGGATATAGTGTACAAGTTGATATCAAAGAAGTGGGGTAAGGATGTCGCGAAATATGCCAAGAATATTCTCAAGAAGGTTACAGAATTTAATCTTGAGGAAGCTTTAAAGAAACTAGACCAAAATGAGCAAATGAGTCTCAAATACTTTCATCCCACATACCTGGTGACTAAGTTTGTAAAAATTTTCGGCCGAGATGAAGCGTTAGATTTGATGCAAAAGAATAATGAGCAGAAGACTGTTTGGCTTAGAGTCAACACCCTGAAATGCAGCATTGAGGAAGCAGTTCAAGCACTCCGAGAGGAGGGAACCTCGGTTGAACAGGATAGAACCTACCCCGAGATTTTCAAGTTAATTGAAACAAAAACCCCCATTCCCCTAACTCCAACCTTTAAGGACAGAGTTATAATAGTTCAAGACAAAGCAAGCATGGCTGCAGTTTATGCATTAGACCCCAAACCCGGAGAACACATTCTTGATGCCTGCGCTGCCCCGGGAATGAAAACCGCTCTTATTTCACAGAAAATGAGAAACACCGGTTTAATAACTGCGGTGGATAATAATCAAGCCCGTTTAAACAGGATGCAAGAACTGTTGGAACTTTCAGGAGTAGAGAATGTGGAGTATAAGCTGGATGATTCTAGAAAGCTATCTGAAGGGGAGTATGATAAAATTCTTGTAGACGCTCCATGCTCTTCCAGTGGTGTTATACAGTCTTCACCGGAGATAAAATGGAGACTAAATCAAAACCAAGTGGACCTATATTCCTCCATCCAGAAAGACCTACTCAAAAACACGCTGAAATTATTAAAGAAAGGGAGTACACTGGTTTTTTCAACGTGTTCAGTCTTCCCAGAAGAGGGGGAACAAGTGATAGAAAAAATAATTGAAAAGGTCAATATTATAAAACCAAAAACTTTAGGTTCCGAAGGCTACGAGGGATACGCCTTTTCCCCAAAATTAAAAAGACTATTCCCCCACAAACACGACACCCAAGGATTTTTTATATGCAAAATGAAACTTAAATAAGTACAATTCCTGAGGAACCAATTGAGTTACTCCCAATCTTCTGTGAAAAAAATAAGAATCTCAGAACTTAAGCAGCAACTTGTTCGATTAGAAACGCTTATAGTATGCTTTAAATAAGTAAATAATTAGGGTAAGCGTTAACTGGAGACATATAAATGCCTGAAAATAAACGCCACAAATATTGTTACCACTGCGGAACAGAGATGGAAATAGATAACAACTACTGTCCAAAATGTGGTGAAGAAGCCCCCTTACGTCCAAAATTCTGTATCATATGCGGGAAACAACTAGCTCTAAATACAAAATTTTGTTTAAGATGCGGATTTGAACAACCTTTGCCCCAAGATATTGAAGATCTGGAAGACTTGAGTAACGTCAAGTATATTTTCGTCCGAAACAACGCAGGATTGGCTCTTTATGAGCAAAGTCTTTTAATGTCTAACGAGTTTAACGCCGACTTGTTGGCCGGCTTTACAACAGCAATTTCCAACTTTTCTGTAGAACTGGGCAAAAAAGGTGTGCGTGGTTTAATTTTCGAAGAAGAAAAGGGTACAACTTCAAGAATGCTGGCGGAAGTGGGCGCACATTTAACTGTGGTTGCAATGATGAAATATGAATGCCGAAGTGTAAAGAAAAAATTGAAACTACTCATAAAAAGAATCGAAGAAGACTGCGCTGACATTTTACAAAATTGGAAAGGCAACGCTGCAGAAGTACGAGAAAAAATCGTACCAATAGTAGAAGAAGTATTCAAAGTCAGCAGACTCCAAGAACTAGAAAAAAAAGAAAAAACCAAACCTAAAAAATCTTCCCAAGCAGAAAACGAACCATTAACACCCCAAGTAACTTCAGAAGAGATAAATAACACAAACGAACAAATACAAGACAACTCAAATGCCATAAATCCACAAAAAATATCCAACGAAAAATTCGCAACCAATAATGAGGAAATAAGATTATAACCCAAATAACTCAAAATCTCATTTTAAAAACAAATACAAAAGTAGAAAAATGAAACCGTTTTGTTGAATTTTTTGCAATTTTTCAAAAAATAAAAAGTAATTTGAACCCTTACTTGAAGAGTTCCACTTTTGCTGTACCTATAATCGAATTCTGTACACCGTAAAAAGTATGCTCTATTTTGTTATCTTCCTTTTTTCTTTCAAAAATAATATTTTGCCCATCTCTCAACCAGCCTCTGAAAGCCGCCTCGTAGAGTTTCAAGCTACCGTCTGCTGGGGGTTCAATCTTATCCGCTGTTAATGAGGAGCTAATTGTTGCAATAGGTGTTAATGCTTCCTGCCATATTTCCAAATCTAAGAACTTTTTACCCCCTTCCTCATACTTTTTGAGAACCTTAGCCTTAGAGTGTACCATATCCCCGGGTCTCACCATGCCTCTAAACTGCACATCGACATCTTTTAATTCACCGTCTTCTCCAAGCCAATTCACAACAGCTTGAATCAAAAAGGCCATATCAAGAAGACCATGAGCAATAACACCCTTCAAACCAGCCATAACCGCAATACTCTCGTTCGTGTGAATAGGATTTCCATCTCCTGACGCTTTGGCGTATTCTACCAATTGTTCTCTTTTTATTGGTCCTTTGATGTAGGGTGGTATTTTATATCCTTCCTCTAGTTCATTAAAACTCACCACATTTATTCCTCCTTTAAAATCCTCCAGGTCTTATTATGAATGTAGTAATTACCCTAGAAACCATTTCTCCATTTTGATTTTTAGCAGGTATATTAAACTCCAAAAACAGCATATTATTTTTAACATAAATATTTTTGATTTCAACATACAACTCCAGTTTATCTCCAGGTTTTACTGGTTTAAAAAATTCGTATCTTTGTCCACCATGTAACAGTCGGGATAGATCCTTAACTATTCCCTCTTCTGTAACTTTTCCCAAGAAACTTGGTATTGCAGAAATCCAGTAAACCGAGGTAAATGCAAGCGGAGTTACTAGTTTGCGGTCACCTTTTTCGATAAATTTCGGATTCGGATCATCAGTTGCTTTGGCATATTGTCTGATTCTGTCCCCACTTACCTCAAAAGTTACGGAATCCAACTTCATACCTAGATACTTTTCATATTTTGATTCGCCCAAATTATTCTGCCTCCAAAAGTAAACTTTTAACTGGGCATCTATGTTTTAGAAAACTTCAGAGAACCTTCCTTTTGGTGTTGTTTACTATTTTTTCGTATTTAGTATTAAACTTTTATGGTTTCATAAATTTTTTAAGGATTCTAACGAGTCCAAAAGGCAAGTTTATACTTTTTCGGAATACATATCAAATTTTTCAATTATTGTATTAATT
>DXJA01000521.1 GCA_019056875.1 Candidatus Jordarchaeum madagascarense | reverse complement strand
TCATAGTAGTGCAAGGGAAAGAAGTGCTTAATGTGGTGATTCCTACAAACAATTTGAACCATGAAATATCCGTGTTATTACTATATGTAGCCTTAATCGCCACACTAATCGGGGGAATAATATATCTACCATTCCGAATTTCCAAGTCGAGAGCTTCGAGAAAAGAAGCTAAAAAGGACAAAGTTGTAAAAAAGAAATAACACCATTCTTAAATAGGATAAATTGACCCTCTTTTTTTACAATTTACCTTTCTAATAAATTATCGAGAAGGTTAACAACTTTAGTTTCAGAGATAAGAGTATAAAATGTGACATGATTTAATTCCTATCAAGTTTTTAAACATTCAAAATTAGATCCGATTCTTTGACATTTGTTATTCAAGACATTATTTGAATGGTTTTTTAATCTGCCCACATTTCATTCTTAGATATAAGAACACCGTCCACAAACTTGAACTTAAATGTTTAAAGAGAATCAGAAATTATTTCCAATTTTTTGGGAAAAATACTTAGGGGAAGCAAATAATATTTAATAGTTTACCACAGGTTTTTAAATGTGAATGAATAATTCTTATTAGAAGTTTTTGGGGTATTTGTTATGTCTATTGGGGTTGAAGTTTTTCGGGTAAAAAGTGATGGAGAATTGGACTATGCACCTTTGGATCCCACCAGTCTTGAGGGAGCGTTAATTATAATCGACCACGATAGAAAAAACATCTGGTTTTGGATGGAGTCAGATGAAATTCCAAAGCGTTTAAAAATTTTGGGTTCAAGGATAACAAAATCACTAAAACTCAAGTATGGTTTTAATTATTCCGTAAATGAGATTGTACGAGAAAAAGAACCTGGAAATTTTCTCATGCTATTCGAGGATTTGCCAAGAACCAAAACTTCCAGTAAAATAACCGAGAGAAAGGCAGAATTTACGCGAACACAACCTATTGAAGTTAAGATGGCTGAAAAACCCCCACATCCTTTAGGTGAAATGAAAATTGCAAGCACTCAACCGTCTAAAGTGAGTGTCGCAGAAAGCATTTCAGAGATCCCGATATCGGTTAATATTAATATCAATTTGGAGAACTTTGAGAGTTTTGATGCAAAAAAACTAGAGGATTTGGTCAAAGCGGTCAGGGATGTATTAAAAGGTCTATAACTACCGTCTAACTTCAGAATCGGATAGACAATTAAAATATATTGAGAGCAGAGCTGCCACGGTGATCTATAAGCATAGAGGAAGAGTTTGGGACCATTCCAATTCTCCACAATTTTCTTTTTCACCGAAATGGAAATTTTTAGTATAACAGGTGCAATGTGGAAAGATCCTCAACTGTTTGAGTGGTAGTTCGCACTATCTGATATAAATTTGAGAGTGCTTTCTGCCTTCTCCCTTACGTTCTCATCTTTATCCTCATTAGCTAGTACTCTAATTTTGGGCATTACTAACTTTGCCATTTGAGGCGAATTCCCTATAATCCACCCTAGGGAGTCAATTCCCTTTGTGCGGACTATAGCATTTTTATCTTCAAGGACTTTCATTAAATCTTGAGTGATTTCCTCAAGATATGGCTGCACTTCTTTCGGATTATTACCAGCAATCCAGCCTATACCAAGTGCAGCTGTCCCTCGTACATCTTCGCTGCCTGAGTTTAGAAATTTTCTTAGATTAGTAAGTATAACATAAATTGCTTTCGGGTTGCTAGTTCCAAGCCATCCCAGAGCGAGAACCGCGTTCCATCCTATCAGTTTATCTCCGTTCTCTACAACAGTAAATATGCTTTTAATAATCTCCGGAGTTAACCCAAGTTTTTCTTTGGTTAGAAAAATTAAGGCCTCCTCAACGCTACCCCTCACAAGAGAATCTGAATCTTTCACCGCAATAAAAGCGAGGTCGGAAACAAAGTTCTCAATAATCTCAGGCTTATTATAAGCAATAGAAACTATAGCCTCTGCAGCATTAGATCTAACATAAACCAGCTCATCATCCTTAGCCAATTTTACCAGAGACGAAATATAATTCTTAATCAGGTCAGCATTAGAACCACCTATCCACCCCATAGCTAAAACAGAAGTCCCTCTCAGCATCTCATTTTTAGAATCCAAATGTTTTGCTAATTCTGGAATCAAGTTTTCAATGACTTCAGAGTTATTACCGCCAATCCATCCCAAAACTAATATGGTATTCCATCTATAATCAATATCTGATTTTTCAAGTGACTCTAGTATTTTTGGTGTTAGCGTTTGAAAATGTTCCGGAAGGTTTAAACTCAGTAGCCCTAATACCTCAATGGCGTTTGCCCGAACGTAGGTTGATTTATCATTAAGAGCCAAATTTAAAATATGAGGTAAGGCTTTTCCCGCCAGTTGAGGAAACTTTTCTGCAGAGGAATTAACAATCCACACCGCGGCAGTCCTAGATTCAAAATTCTCATCTTTAAATAAGGAGAGTAATAGCTCAAGTGCCTCTTCAAGTTTATTTTCTACTAAAAGATTTCCAATTGTTTTGAAATCTTCTTCAGTCAATTTGTTCACTTCAAAAGTTTTTCAATAGTGAAAATGTTGGAAAGTATAATAAGTTTGTCATAATTTTACAGAATTAATATCAACTCAATTATTATAATTTATTTTTGGGATAACATTCAAGCGATGATAAGTAACGAAAACTTTTTAAATTATTCCTACTTATCGGAAACAAGCGGTGAAAAAGAGATGCGGATGGATTATTTTTTCTTGGCTAAAACCGGGAAATGAAGCGTCAAAAAGACTAAAGAACTTGAAAACTGTTTTTATACAAAGCCTACATCACTGCCGAGACAAACTCTTTTTACAAAAAAGAAATTTTATCGGAGTAGATTATCATGAGCAAATCTGAAACGGTAATATATAAATTCGGTGGTTCTGTACTCGACAGCGTGTCCAGTATTAGAAAAGTTGCAGGGCTGATAAAAAACGAACATGAAAGCGAAAAGCGTATAGTGGTGGTGGTGTCCGCCCTAAAGGGTCAGACAGACGAACTACTTAAAATGGCCCAGGAACTGGGTGAAAACTCGAATTCGCCAAGTGACCTAGACAGTCTACTGTCAATGGGCGAAAGAACAAGCGCCCGCCTAATGTGCATAGCCCTAAAATCCTTGGGAGTGGACGCCGTACTAATCGACCCCGAAAGTGAGCAATGGCCCATATTAACTGATGATAATTATGGAAACGCAAACCCCGACCTAGAACTAACAAAACTAAGCGTGAAAAAATCACTGGTTCCACTTTTAGAAAAAAGAAAGATCCCCGTAGTGTGCGGATTCTTAGGGAAGAATCAAAACGGGCGAGTCACAACCTTGGGTAGAGGGGGTAGCGATTTGACAGCGGTACTACTAGGCCAGTGTCTCGACACCAATTTAGTAATTCTAGTGAAGGATGTTTCTGGTATAAAATCGGGTGATCCCAAAAAAGTCGGGCACTCAAACACCATTAAGGCTTTAGACACCACAGAAACAAAACTTTTGTCCACTTCAGGAGCTAAAGTAATTCAGTCAAAGGCCCTCCAATACAAGTCCGATGAGTCAGTAATCCGTATCGTGGGCATAGATAAAGGAAAAATTACTGATGACGGAACAATAATCACTGGTAAAAGCATACCAAATCTTGAGATTTCTATCTTGGAAAAGCCGGTTCAATTAGTCACCATAATAGGCGATAACGTAACAGAGCCCAAACTGCTATCAACCTTTTTTGAGGACATTTACAAACAGAAAATTGAAGTTGTAGGTGCCACGCTTGAGTCGTGGTGTATCATGCTCCTAGTCGTCGATAACCCGAAAATGAGTCCCTTCAATGTGATACATGAAATAATAAACAAAAAAGGCATAGGAAAAACCGCTATCTGTTATGATAGTCTTAATCTAATATTTTTAAAAGGACAGGATTTCGTTCAAACACCAGGAATAATCTCCAAAATAACAGACCCCCTAACAAAAAACGGGATCAATGTCTACAGCTTTCTACCCACCGCTAGCAGCATTAAAATTCTGGTACACTCAAAGGACGGAGAAAAGGCTTTGAAACTAATCAAAGACAGCTTTGGGTTCAGCTAACTGATAAAAGATTAATAAATAATATTCTTTATTTTTCAATTTTTCAACAAAATTCTTTTAAAATATGGCAATAAGTATATCCTGAAGATTCAATTATTCGAATATTTTACATTTTGCAACCAAATTTATTGAAAAATGAAAGATTTTTCTCTCAAAAATCAAAAAAATATAGTTTAAAATGTTTCATTAAGAAACAAAAATTCGTGATTATCTAACTCAAATTAACTAATAGAAAGGTATAAATAAGAAAAGAACGAATTATAAATAAAGGTTCTTAGTAGCAATTATCACATCCTAACAAAAATAATAAACACGTCCCTTTTCTCCAATAACAAATTCACTAAAAAATTAAGTTCATCCATGCGATTAAAAACGCACCGAGGAGGGAGAAAAGGGAATCACTCGGGCGCCGCGCTGGAGGTCCCCGTATGATTCCCCTTCAATCCTTCAATGATCTTTTTTGGTACAAGATATTTTCTATCATAAAATTTGGGAATTACTGATTTTTTATGGGGTTGAGGGATATTTTTTGGTTTATTTTTTTGATGCTTGTACGATTTTGGTTTCTGGACAACTTTAATTGTCAAGTCCGTGATTAGTTCTAATTGTCTTTTCTTGCTTTGATTATAAAGGTTAGCAAAAACTTGATTAATTCTAAATAGTTCTCTAATACTATTTCTAACAATTGAGATAGGTTTTTTAAATGGTCGTTTATCAAAGTAAAACAATTTTCCCTTCGCTAATTATATTGATTTGGAGATGAGATTTTGAAGGTAAAAGACGAGAGAGCTTTAGTAACCGGTGGTGCGGGCTTTATTGGAAGTCATCTGGTAGACAAACTGGTGGATATGGGTTGTGAAGTAGTAGTTTTGGATAATCTTTCAAACGCTACCACCGAGTATATTCAGGACCATTTGGATAGCGCTCGGATTGAATTTGTTAAGGGAGATGTTAGAGATTTTGAAACCGTTGAGAGCTGCCTTGAAGATTCTAGTCTGGTTTTTCATTTCGCGGCTCAGTATGATGTTCGGAAAAGCGTTTCGGACCCGATTTATGATTTTGATGTTAATGTTAATGGAATGATTAATGTATTGGAAGCGATGAGGAAAAAGGATGTTTTAAACATAGTTTTTGCATCCAGCGGTGGAACCCTCTACGGATTGGCTGATGCAATCCCTACTCCCGAGACCTACCCCCCACAGCCTATTAGTCCCTACGGTGCTTCAAAGGCTGGTTCAGAAATGTACATTTCTGCCTACTGTGCTTGTTATGGTTTATGTGGTGTGTCCCTGAGATACGCGAATATAATCGGCCCCCGAAGTGTCCATGGAGTAATTTTCGATTTCTACCAAAAACTTAAGAATAACCCTAAAAGTCTTGAGATACTGGGTGATGGGAAACAGAAAAAATCATACACGGATGTATCCGACTGTGTAGATGCTTCGCTGTATGTTACGGAAAAGGCTGAGAATGGTTTCAATATTTTCAATATAGGGTCCGAGGAATGGGTGACAGTAAACTACATTGCCAAACTAGTAATAAATGAGTTAAAACTTGCGGACGTTGAATTTAGCTATACTGGTGGAGAACAAGGATGGATAGGAGATGTTCACCTCATGCTACTCAGCATATCTAAACTCAAAGACCTGGGGTGGAAACCCAAGATGCATATAGACGAATCAATAAGAAAATATGTTAAATGGCTCGTAGGAAAATATGGTCGAGTATAAAGCGGTAAAGATTATAAAAACCAACTAAAATATTGTCAAGCACGATTTGTAGGTAAAATTACTACTTTCCCAAACTTATTCTCTAAAAAGTGGTAAAATTGAAGTGTAATAGATGCGGGTTATGTTGTCATGACACTGAGATGCTTTTGTCCTCAAGGGACATTTCGAGACTTGAGGCTTTGGGGTATAATCGAAAAGACTTCGTAACCACCACACCTGAAGGATTTCATCAACTCAGAAATATAAACGGTAAATGCTTTTTTTACAGGGACCAAT